>NZ_RZSA01000923.1:0-2582 GCF_003998075.1 Mesorhizobium sp. M2A.F.Ca.ET.037.01.1.1
CGCCTGCATAGCCGACGCCGAGCCGGATCGAGTTTCGCACGCCGGCATCGACCTTGCCGCGCGCCATCACCGAGCCGTCCAGCCAGCCCTGGAACCAGCGCGTCAGGAAATAGCCGATGATGAAGACGACAATGCCGCTGAGGATTCCGAGGAAAGAGATCGTCACCGAACCGATCGAGACGCCGGTCGCCAGCTTATAGGCCCAGGCCTCGATATCGCCGGGCTGGAAACCCCACATCAAAAGGATCAGCGGCAGGAAGACCACGACGATCATCAGGTTGATGGCGATGCTGACCACCAGCCCGAGCTGGTCGAGCGCGGTATCCTCGTAGCTTGAATTTTCCGAAAGCCAGCGCCCGACCGAAGTGTCGGCGAAGCCGCCCTCCTCGCCGATCGCGCGCGCCGAGAGGAAACCGATATAGGCCGTCACCAGGACGGTCCCGGTCACCACGACCTGGAACGCGAC
Organism: Mesorhizobium sp. M2A.F.Ca.ET.037.01.1.1; assembly: GCF_003998075.1. Classification (NCBI taxonomy): domain Bacteria; kingdom Pseudomonadati; phylum Pseudomonadota; class Alphaproteobacteria; order Hyphomicrobiales; family Phyllobacteriaceae; genus Mesorhizobium; species Mesorhizobium sp. M2A.F.Ca.ET.037.01.1.1. Next base: position 467 of record NZ_RZSA01000923.1, read on the forward strand.
GAAAAGCGACAGGCCGATATAGCCGAGCAATGCCGCGGCAATGGTGAACAGGCCGAGCCCGACGGCAAGGAAACGAAGCCAGGCCGGCCAGGGACGCCATGAGCCGTCCTGCGCCTTGAAAGGCTTCAACCATCCCATCAGGATCAGGATGACGCCGATGATGATGGTTGCGATAAAGCTCCTGGCGATCGTCAGCGAAAGCGGAGAGCCCATCTTCTCGTTGACGACCGACAGGAAGTAATTCAAGCCGAGCACCAGGGCCATCGCGGTCGTCAGCCCGACGAGCCAGCGCGCCGGCCCCGTCGCGACCGGGATCAGGCGCCAGTTGGGCAGCCGTGGCTCAAGCGCAGCGTTGGTCAGCCGGTTGACGCAGAAAACCATGCCGATCACCGTCAGCAGGGCATTGAGAAACGTGCCGATGTCGCCGCGCAGCACATTGTAATAGTTGAAGAAGAACACGGCCGAGGCGAAGAAGACGCCGAGCGCCAGGGTCGGCAGCAGCGTCGACCAGAAGGCGACCGACAGCCGGCTGAGATAGGACGGCTCCTCGACGGTTGGGTCGGCCTCGAATATGCGGCCGAACAAGCGCCTGCCGCCGATCAAGAGCACGGCCGCCAGCGCCAGCGCCATCAGCGTCGCGGCAAGGATCGCCTGGAACTTGAATTTGAGGGCGAAGCTCAGCCAGGACGACACCGCCTTGTAAAGACCCGAGATCTGGTCATGCGCGTCGGAAAAGGCCTGCGGGCTCAGCGCGTCGTTCAGATCATAATGTTTGGTGATGACGCTGCGGAAAAGCTCGCTGCGCATCACTGAGATCTTGTCGACCAGCCCGTTGACGCGGACCGACAGATTCTGCGCGCTGGCGACGACCGCGTTGATCTCGGCCTTCTCCGAGACAAGCGCGCTGCGCTCGTTGCTGACGATCGCCGGCTCGGGCGGCTGCCCCTGTGCCGGAGGCGGCCCAAGCACTTCGACGCGGGCGTTGATATCGTTGAGGCGCTGGCGGAATGCCAGCGCGCTGGTCAGCGCCGCCCGCGAAATATCCTCGAGCTGCAGGCGGATATCGACCAGCCCCGCATCGTCCTGGTCGGGGTCGCCCAGTCTCTTCTCCAGCCCGTCCGTCTTGGCCGTCAGATCCTGGATGACCTTGGTCTGGTCGGCGATGAGTTGCGCCGAGCCGTGGCCGATCGCCTGCGCCGACGCGTCGAACACCGGCTGCCCTAAGACAGCGACGATGACGACCAAGATCAGGCGCAGCAGGCGGAAAAACATGGCGTTGTGGCGACTCGCGGCCGAAAATCCTCGAAATTCCGCCCTTGATAAAGACCGGTCTATCGGGCGGCAAGCCGTCCCGGTCGCGTCGAGCGGAGTCGGCCTGTCGAAAAGCGATGGCGCAATCTTGGCTTTGCGCTTCCCGCCTGCTCTATAGTCTGCCGCCTCGCATCATAAGGACGATGGGAAGAATGGCCGAATATTCAGCCTTTTCGCTGCTCAAGAATGCGCTGGCCGGCAACAAGGATTGGAAGCCCGCCTGGCGGAAGCCTGACCCCAAGGCTTCCTACGATGTGATCGTCATCGGCGGCGGCGGGCACGGTCTTTCGACCGCCTATTACCTTGCCAAGGAACACGGCATCACCAATGTCGCCGTGCTGGAAAAAGGCTGGCTGGGCTCGGGCAATGTCGGCCGCAACACGACCGCCGTGCGCTCCAACTATCTCTTGCCGCAGAACACCCGCTTCTACGAGCATTCGATGAAGCTGTGGGAGAACCTTTCGCACGACCTCAACTACAATGTCATGTTCTCGCAGCGCGGCTGCCTTAACCTTGCGCACACCCCTGCTCAGCTCGACGATTATGCAAGGCGCGGCAACGCCATGCGCCATCTCGGCGTCGACGCCGAACTGATGAGCGTCGAGCAGATCAAGCGGCTTGTGCCGGCGCTGGATGTCTCCGGTTCGGCGCGCTTCCCGGTGCTTGGCGGGCTGATGCAGCCGCGGGCCGGCACGGCCCGGCACGACGCGGTCGCCTGGGGCTATGCGCGCGGCGCCGACCGCCGCGGCGTCGACATCATCGAGAATTGCGAGGTCACCGGCTTCCTGCGCGACGGCGGCCGCGT
>NZ_RZSA01000924.1:0-2582 GCF_003998075.1 Mesorhizobium sp. M2A.F.Ca.ET.037.01.1.1
TGTCGTGACTGACGAAGATGAGCGTCATGCCGTCCTCGGCGACAAGCCGACGGATCAGGGCGACGATCTCGGCCTGGACGATGGTGTCGAGCGCGCTGGTCGCTTCGTCGGCGATCAGGAGTTTCGGTCCGGCGGCGATTGCCGCGGCGATGGCCACGCGCTGCTTCTGCCCGCCGGAGAGCTGGTGCGGGTAGGCGTGGAGAGTGGCGTCGGGATTGGGGAGGCGGACGCGTTCGAGAAGGGTTTTGGCCTTGGCGATGGCTTCGCGCCAAGTGAGGTGGAGATGGGTGCGGGCGACCTCGGCGATCTGCTTGCCGATTGGCATGACCGGGTCGAGACTGGAGGAGGGGTCCTGGAAGACGAAGCCGATGTCGCGGCCGAGGCGAGGGTGGCTTGTGGCAAGTGCGGACGGTTGGCGATCCTTCGCCCCCCTCTCTGTCCTGCCGGACATCTCCCCCTCAACGGGGGAGATTAGGTCGTGATCTCCGCCTTCGCCAATTTTCAAGGTCGCAAGATGAGAGCCGGCGACGGAGCTGCCAATCTCCCCCCTTGAGGGGGAGATGGCCGGCAGGCCAGAGAGGGGGGCCTTGGCGCCAACGCTAGCCGGCAGGAACCAGTCCATGCGCCCGCCAACACTGGCACCCCTCGCCAACAACCCCGCAATCGCCAGTGCCAGTGTGCTCTTGCCCGAGCCGCTTTCACCGATGATCGCCAGGCGCTCTCTAGCCTCCACATCCAGGCTCACACCTTTTAGCGCCGGCACCTCTATGCCGTCGCGCCGATAGGCAACTCTCAGATCGCGAATGGAAAGCAACGCCGTCACGACAGGCTCCTGCGCACCGCGGTGCTTTCCACCACGCCTTCGCCGGCGAGGTAGACGCCGAGCACCGTCAGCACGAGCGCGACGCCCGGAACGATCGACAGGAACGGCGCGGTGCGCAGCACGGTGCGCCCCTCGGCGATCATGCCGCCCCAAGTGACGCGGTTGGGGTCGCCGAGGCCGAGGAAGGAAAGCGCAGCCTCGGTGAGGATCGCAGCCGCGACGATCACCGAGGATAGCGCCAGCACCGGCGGCAACGCATTGGGCAGCACCTCGCGAAAGGCGATCTCCAGCGGGTGCATGCCGATGACGCGGGCGCCGGCGACGTAGTCGCGTTCACGGATCGACAGCACTTCCGCGCGGGCGACGCGCGCGGGTCCGGTCCAGGCGCTGAGCGCGATCGCCGCGACGACCACGCCCAGCGAAGGCCCGACGATGCTTACGAAGGCCAGCGCCAGCAGGAAGCTTGGCACGGTCTGGAAGGCGTCGGTGATGCGCATCAGCGCTTCGTCGACAAGGCCGCCGGCAAAGCCGGCCAAGGTGCCGACCGTCGCGCCGATCAGCAGCGCCGCGGCCGCGGCCGCCAAGCCGACCGCCAATGAGGTGCGGGCGCCATGGAACAGCTCGGCCAGCACGTCGCGGCCGAGCCGGTCGGTGCCGAGCGGCAGCGACCAGCCCTGGAACGGCGGCAGCAGCGCCGGACCGGCGATCGCCTGCGGATCGCCGGGAAAGAACAGCGGCGCCGCCAAGGCCATGACGAGGAGCAGGGCGAGGATAAGCGCGCCGGCGATCGCTTCCGGGGTGCGCAAGAAACGGCGCAGGCGGTTCATGCGCTTGCCTCGCCGGCGCCGACGCGCGGATCGAGGACAGCGTAGGCGAGATCGACCAGAAGGTTGATGACGATAACGAGAACGGCGCTCACCAGGATGATGCCGAGCAACAGCGGTGTGTCGCGCCCCGCGACAGCTTCCTGCGCCAGGCGGCCGAGACCGGGCACGGCGAAGACGCTTTCGATGACGACGCTGCCGCCAAGCATCTGCGCCGATTGCAGGCCGAGCATGGTGACCAATGGCAGAAGCGCGTTGCGGGCGACATGGGCAAGCACGACGCGGCGGCGGGGCAGGCCCCTGGCGCGGGCGGCGAGGACGAAATCCTGCCGCCAAGCCTCGGCCATGCCGGCGCGCATCATGCGCAGATAGAGCGCGAGATAGATGAAGCCGAGCGCCGAGACCGGCAGCACGAGATGGATGGCAATGTCGGTGGCGCGGGAAAACCCGGTTTTGCCGGAGGCTATGGTCTCGATGCCGCCGATCGGCAGCCAGCGCAGGTCGACGGCGAAGACGACGATGAGCACGAGGCCAAGCCAGAAGCCCGGCATGGCATAGAGTGCAAGCGAGCCGATCGACAGGAAGCGGTCGCGGAAACTGCCGGGCCGCGCGCCGGCATAGATGCCGAGCGCAGAGCCAAGGCCGAAGGAGAGCGCGGTGGCGCCGCCCATCAGGACCAGCGTGGTCGGCAGGCGTTCGAGGACGATGTCGCGGATCGGCCGCGAGAAGGTGACGGACTGGCCGAGGTCGAGATGCAGCAGCGCCCACAGATAGTTGGCGAGGCGGGTGAGCTCCGACTGGTCGAGGCCCCAGCGATGGCGCAGCAGTTCGATCATGCCGGCGTCGCCGCCGGTCGAGACGATATAGGCGTCGACGGCGTCGCCCGGCGCGGCTTCGAGCAGCAGGAAGCTGCCGATGACGACGATGAGGAGAAC
>NZ_RZSA01000925.1:0-2580 GCF_003998075.1 Mesorhizobium sp. M2A.F.Ca.ET.037.01.1.1
TTCATGCAGCCTTGCTAATGTAACCTCTGCATCGGCCGACTCCCTCTACGCCACCCCGAGTCGGCTTGGCCCGGCGGTTCAACCCAACGCACCCCAACGCGTGGAACTGTCGGGCCGCTGTGTGTTGCGGTCGAGCACGCCCCTGCGGATCGTGCATGCGGCGGGCTTATCGGCAAGCATCAGGCTCGCAAGCGCCGTTCGGCGCGACGGAAGAGAATGCTGATTTCGGCTTCGGTCAGTGTGATCTGATAGCGCTGTTTCGATTGCTTCGAGTAGATGTCGTCAGCAATAATCGAGACGGTCACATCGCCGTTTTCATTGATCTGAACATCGTCGATCTGGAGTGGCGCCGAGTATATGCATTTCGGTGATCCTGGCTTTCGCCCAGGCTGAGTAGACAATCGCATGTGAAGAGTATCCCCTTGCCAGCAATTCGGCTGTTGCAAAATTGATGCCAGCAATTTGGTCCCGAGATGAGACGGGCTGAGACTACTCCCTCATCGTCCTTATGGATATGTGCCTTCTATTTGGGCAGCGGCGTATATTTGCGCGAGCCGAAGTCCCCCCGGTTAGGCCCGGCGCTCACTGGCCTACCCCGTCAGCGTGCCGGGCCGCTTCCGACCTCCGTTGCCGACTGCGGATGTACCAGCGGCGACGGAGGAGGCCCTTGGGCCTAAGGGCAAGGCGTCCAGCCATTCCGCTGCTCCGGCGTCCTGGCCCTTCGGCGTCGCGCCATCTTACCTCTTTTGGCTAGGAACTGGCCTAATCCAGTTGGCCGTGAACAAAATCCATTAGCAATTGCTGATGATTTGAACGTGCGGTGAACGGAAAGAGGCCTCGCCTTTTCTAACGCCTCTTGTCTGGCGTCAGCGCGTGGTTGGTGAACTGCAGGTTCCGATCGTCGCGGCCGGTGCCGCGGCATTCGTGGCAATAGATGATTTTGAGCAAATCCCAATGAAGGCACGGCTGATCCGGGCCGAACCGTTTGACCAGTTCAGCCACGTCGAGCACCGCGCGGCGTGTGCATGTGAGGCAGTAGACGGATAGGCCAGTGCCGGCCGCAAGCTTGCCGCCGAGCGTGCCTTCTGAGAACGGATATTCCTTACCCATGGCGATCCTCGTGACTGAAAGGGTCGCCGCACCGATGAGGGATTTATTCCTGCCTAAGCCGACCTTCAAGCTCTTTCAGGAAATGAGCTTCATTCAGGAGTTTCTCCCAATCCGTGCCGAAGCGCTCAATCAGATCGCGAGCCTGTGCGTCCGTGAGATTCGCCTCTCGTGAAAGTCGGCCGGCAAGGAGGTCGAATTCGGTGAGATCATTGTCCGGCAAACTGCCGTCGCGGTGCTGCATCGCCGCAGCGATCACCTCAAACACGCTGCCGACTTCCTCATATATCTCGCTGACCTCGATGCCCTCTTGGTCCGCAGCTTCCATCGCTTGGTCAGTCAGATCGCTTATCGCGGCAGGGTCATCCGTCAGCACTTTGGGCAGATGCTCTGCCATCCAACGCTCGAGGAAATTGGCGCCGCGCGTGCTCATCTCCGCATAAGCGGGAGGCAAACATTAGGTTCCGCTGATAGGCGGTAGGTTAGGCGGGGCATCCTTTGGAGCCGACCGCTCCTGTTGGATCCGGCGTCTGTCGATCGCAACCTGGAGGCGGATGGCCGCAAGCTGAATGCTTACGGGAATAGGGTCTGTTACGGCTATTGGTCTCTGCATGCCGCCATAACAAATGTTAATGGACGTTGTTCCCGTCGAGCGCTCGGCATGGTTAAGAGCAATCTTGAAAGAGCCCGCCTGCCATGGGTGCCAGTCGGGCTCTTTATCGGCGTGTGGGCCTTGGAACGCGGAAAAGGCACCCCACCCGACGCGACGCGCCTGGATAGCAGCCTGGCGCGCCAACTGATCAATCAACCTGACATTCAGGCCGATGTTCCATTAGCAACCGCTTGACGAAGCCGGTTGCAGCGCCAGAGTCATTGGCATGGCGAAGGGCTCTATCAAAGTCGGCGACGAAGTCGTGATCACCGCGACAGTACGGAAGCGCGTCACCGAGGACCGAGTGAGCGTGCTGATCCCGAGTTATCATCAGCCGCACTCTATCGTGGACAGAACGCCCAATATAAGCAGTGGGCAGAAAATCGAGCTTATCGGCGAGGTCACGCGGGTCGACGACCACACCGTCACCGTCGCCGGCCGGGATCTGGGTATCACGGTCAGCCGGGACGCGGTACGGCGGCGCTCCGACTAGCCGTAATGCCTCTGCACGGGACTCGCGATCAGCGTAGGGCTTTGCCATAGTCCACGCCTTCGCGGGCAGGCAACGAACTCCCCTTGACTGTCCAAATAGCTCGGCTACGCTTGCCGCGTGCCTTGAGAAGAACCGGCGCCGGTCCAGATCGAACCAGACCGCGAAAATAACCGACGATGGGTGGAGCCCTTACGTCGTAGAAAACGAGCAGCACGGCTGCCTAACACAACTCCAAAAAGCATCAACTTGGCTCGCCGCCCCCGATGATGGGCGTTTGCGGCCTTAAAATGTCATGGAGCAAGTCATGCGGACGCAAGACGGTTATTGG
>NZ_RZSA01000926.1:0-2572 GCF_003998075.1 Mesorhizobium sp. M2A.F.Ca.ET.037.01.1.1
AAGTTGACTACGTCAATGCAGGCAGCATCGGCGAAGCCGATACCCGTGGCACGAACCACAACTGGACCGGTATTTCTGCTGGCGAAGACGACGCCATCGGCGGTCTCCTCCGCTTCCAGCGCTCCTTCTAAGGGCTGGACCGCAACTGAAATCCGGCCCGGGCGTCTCCACGCCCGGGCCGTTTTGTTTTCGCGATTGGTCGAAGCAAACGAAAGGATGGGGGTGAAACGGTAAGCTGATCGGGTCTGTGGAGCGACTTTGTGGGATCCGCCACCGGCGGATGTGGTTGGCCGCAAGATTCGAAAACTCTTGAAAGGACATCTCCGAACGGTTAGGGCTGAAGGCTTAACCACAGGGGGTGTGGCTAAAAATGTCGAACGAAGCGATTCAAGAGGGAGAACCCTCTGGTCATTTTGCGGTATTTTCTTCTCAGAACTCGAAGTTTAGGTACACCTTCAACAAGATCCGGGAAGTAAAATCGCACAGGATCGGGGAACTCTTTGCAGCATACCGGGATATACTCTGGGATGATGGGCGGCATAAATACAATGTCAGCTCTTTCATCGGTGAAATAGACGAGATCCTTCTCGGAGAGCGTTTCAGCACCTTTGACCAGAACACCCTGGACAATCTTATCGGTACCTTGCGCCAGCGCGGGAACAGCAACGCAACCATCAATCGCAAGATGGCTGCACTCAGCAAGCTGCTGCGCAAGGCTCACAAGATGGGAGATATCCACAGCCTGCCTGAGTTCCGCCGCCAGAAGGAGCGGGCAGGACGGATTCGTTTCCTAGAAAGGGACGAAGAGGCAAGGCTGTTCGCCGCCATCAGGAGCCGCAGCGAGGATGCTTACAGGCTCTCCGTCTTCCTGGTCGATACCGGCTGCCGCCTCGGCGAGGCGCTCGGCCTGATCTGGAACGACATCCAGGAGCATCGCGTCTCCTTCTGGATCACCAAATCCGGCCGCAGCCGCACCATTCCGATGACCGAACGGGTCAAGGAGGTGATTAAGCTGCCGCCGAACACCGAAGGACGCCGGCCGAAGGGCCCGTTCACCAAGCTCAGCCAAGCGCAGTACCGCGCGATCTGGAACGAGGCGAAGACGGAAGTCGGTCTCGGCGCCGATGAGCAGGTGGTGCCGCACATCCTGCGTCACACTTGTGCTTCCCGCCTCGTTCAGGGCGGTATCGACATCAGGCGCGTCCAGATGTGGCTTGGCCACCAGACGCTGTCGATGACCATGCGTTACGCGCACCTCGCCACCAACGATCTTGATGGCTGTGTCGTCGTTCTCGAGAAGCCGCGTGCCGATCAGGCGCCGAGCGCCGCGGAGAACTCCGTCTTTGCCTCTCCCCTGACCGCGCCGTCACCTGGCAAAGCCGCTCGCAAGGAGAGCGGAGCGGAGCCGGCAAAGGCGCGGCGCAAGAGCTCCAAGGGCAAATAGGCACGCGCCGCGTGCCGGAGAATATATATTTTATTGACAAGCCCGAGGTTGAATTAGTCTCGGGCTTTACTTTGTTTTGATTCGCGCTCTGCCCGATCGAGGAAATCCGCAATCTCCCGCAGCAGAGTGCCGGTTTCCAGAAAGGGAGCGTGTCCCTGACCTTCGACGGTGATCGTCTCCATGCCGGGATGACGTATTCCCATCTCCTCGACGCTCGCAGCTGATAATAGTTTTGAATTGCCGCCGCGAATGGCAAGCAGCGGCACGGCGGCCAAAGCATCGAACTGCGGCCACAGACGCGGCAACGGCTTGCTGAAATCGATGCCGGCCAGCGTGTCGACCAGGGCTGGATCGAAATCCGGCACCCAGCCGGCCGCCGTCTCACGGCAGATTGCCCGCACCATCCGGGCCCAGTCGGCGTCGGTAAGCGCCGGGAAATCGGCGCCATGCACGCGCCGCTGGGTATCCACCGCCTCGGCGAACGTCTTCGGTTTCGGCGCACGGTCGAGATAGGAGCGGATATGGGCTAGACCCTCCGTCTCGATCACCGGCCCGATATCGTTCAGCACGATGGCCTTCAGCACGGCCGGCTTCAGCGCGCCGAGCACATGGATGATCAGGCCGCCACGCGACGTGCCGACGAAGGCTGCCTGCTCGACGCCGAGCGCCGACATCCCGGCAAGCACGTCGCCGGCCTCGACCCCGACATTGTAGTGGCCGATATCGGGATCGTGGTCCGACTGGCCCCGGCCGCGGTAGTCGAACGCGATGACCTTGCGGGGGTTCTCCACCTTGCTGGAAAGATGGAGCGCCAATTCATGGAAGTCGCGGGCATTGCGGGTGAGGCCCGGCAGGCAGATGACCGGCCAGCCGCCGGTGTTCGCCTCGCCATAGATCCGGGCATGGAGCTTCAAGCCGTCAGCTGCGGGATAGAAGAAGTCGGAGAAACCTTCGTCGCTCGCCATGCTGTCCTCGCTTGGGGGGTGACCGACAGCTACAGGCGAGGGCAGGGATCGTCAAACGGGTAGCTCTTTCCTTCTCCCCTTGTGGGGTGAGAAGCGGCCGCGTTAGCGGACGAAAAGCCAATTGCTTGGCTTTTCGAGCTTCGAACGCCCTGAGCCTGCGAAG
>NZ_RZSA01000927.1:0-2570 GCF_003998075.1 Mesorhizobium sp. M2A.F.Ca.ET.037.01.1.1
ATCCTCGAGGGCACCGCGACCGAGCTCGCGACGAAACGCATCAACGGCAACAATCTGCGCGCGATCCGGCGCCACTGCGCCGAACTCACCGAGGCCGCCCGCAATGGCGGCATCGAAAACTATCTGCGCAAGAACCACGACTTCAAATTCGGGGTCTATCGCCATTGCGGCAACGAACAGATGATCTTCCTCATCGAGACGGTGTGGATGCAGGTCGGGCCTTTCCTGCGAAACCTGCATATCGGTTTCGAGGATGATCTCGCCGGCATTCTGGGTATCGACTACCATGAGGAGGTCGTGGCGGCGATCGAGGCCGGCGACGGCGAGCGGGCGCGTCGGGCGATCGTGCGCGACATCGAGGAGGGCGCCACGCATATCCTCGGCCAGGTGAAGTTTCCGGAGATGCGCCACTAGAGTAAGCAGGCGGGTTGTTCGATGATTCTCGGCACTTCCTCAACTCGGCCGATTTGCTCGACCTCGCCGTAAAGTCGTCGCAGCAAACTTCTTAGGTCCGAAGCCCTCAGTCGTCATACGTGGACGCGAGCCTTTGGTCGCGACTGCCATACGCCTGATGACCTCGTGATCGAGATGAGCATAAAGGTACTCATCCGCCTGCAATGCACGCAGTCTATTCAGCCTATCTACGCCTTGCCTACCCGCGAAGGCATTGGCGCCTTCGTCCTCCCAGCTCATTGCCAGCATGACCTTCGGTGTGAGTGGAAAGGTCACAACGGCTGTCTTGTTCAGATAGCCGTGGTCGCCGTAAATCGGGTGCCAAGTCTTAGGTTCTACCCAACGAACAACCGGGTCGTCGCTGGTGATAAAGAAACCCTGAGCGGCCCCGATGGTCCGCCAACGCATCTGGAAAAGTACGGGTGTCAGCTTGTCGGCAGCAGTGAGGTGCTGCAACGCCCACTCCTTCCCCAGTTCGAGCCGGTAGCCGCTAGGGTCAATCAGGCTCCTCCGAAGGGAAGTTCTGCTCTCTTCGGTAAGCTGCCTGCCTTCGCCCTGCTCGATCCGATGCACCAGCGAATTGAAGGCCCGGTCGTGTACACCAGTCGCATAGTTCCGAATCTGAATCATGCGACCAACCATCTCGGCCGCGTCTTTCCTGGAACCAGGTGTACGCACCACCATCACGGCTAGGAACTGCGCCATGTCCATCTTGTCCTGGTGCTCCGGAATCTTGCCGTTGATCAGCCGCATGTAGATTGGAGCGGCCGTGCTTTCGATCCGAGCCAGCATTTCTTCGATGCGAAGGTCATAACTGCCATCCGGCGCTTCAACGGAATAGAAATGAGTTTGCTTGGCCGTCTCTTCGGGCATGCGGGAAAATTTCTTGCCGTCGGCCTTCGTATATGCCAGACGTGACCTTTCGGCTGCACCCCAGCAAAGTGCTGGAGATGCAAGCGCGGAATAAAGTGTTGACCTTTTGGATTACTCATTGTGAACGAAATCACGCGAGGCAGAATCATTATTTCAGACCGAGTATACCATGAGCGCTCTATTAACCAGCGATCAAGACTAGACCCAGGTGCTCACGGGGACCCGGGGGCAGTGGAATATTGAGCCCATTTGCTCGATAGCATGAGGACGCTGCTATCAGCGTAACTGCGCGATCAATCGCGGGTAGCTAAGATGACGACACGCCGAATCCGGCTTGGCTTTCGCTGACCATATCGCTATGTTGCGATCGCAGATCGCGAAAATGGACCTGAAATGCCGCCCGATATCCCAGCTAGTGACTTGAAAAAATGAAGAAAAACCATTCGGCGCCAGCCGATACGGTCTTCATAAACTCACAAGCTGAAAAATTGGATATCGTAGCCTGCAAGGGCTACAGCACCTAAAAAGGGGCTGGAAATTGAGCGATGCGATTGCGGACGTTTTGAATTGGCTTGAAAGCAGGAAGGACATCCAGAGCCTGAGGGCGGCGGTGTGCGACCTGAACGGAATCATGCGCGGCAAGCGCATTCCGGTCGAGCAGGCGCGCAAGGCGCTCGAAGGCAAGCTGCGCATGCCTTACTCGGCCATCGGCCTCGACATCTGGGGCGAGGATATCGAAGGCAATGCCCAGGTCTTCTCGACCGGCGACGCCGACGGGCTTTGCCACTGGACGGGACGCGGCATATTGCCGGTCAACTGGACAGCCCATCCGACAGCGCTGCTGCCGCTCTGGCTGGCGGACGACAGCGGCGCGCCCTATCTCGGCGATCCGCGCCGCGCGCTGGCCCGCATCCTCGACCGCTACGCCGCGCTCGGCCTGACGCCCGTCACCGCGACCGAGCTCGAATTCTATCTTGTCGATCCGACCTCGCAGCGGCCAGTCGGCCCCGTCTCCCCGGTCACCGGCAGGCGTCTCGATTCGGACGCGGCGCTCTCGATCGACGAGGTCGACGATTTCGAGGCCTTCATCCACGATATCTACGAAGCCTGCCGCATGCAGGACATTCCGGTCGACACCGCGATTGCCGAGAACGGCGTCGGCCAGTTCGAGATCAATTTGAACCATGTGCCCGACGCCTTGCGCGCAGCCGACGATGCGGTGCTTTTCAAGCGTACCGTGAAGG
>NZ_RZSA01000928.1:0-2567 GCF_003998075.1 Mesorhizobium sp. M2A.F.Ca.ET.037.01.1.1
GGCCGCCGCGAAGGCAAGCAGCGTCGTGATATCCATGCCCGTCAGCGCCGCCTCAGCGCAGCACGCGGCAGCGGCCGTTATAGACCAGCCAGCGGTCGAAGCCCAAGACGCAGAACTCGACATTGTCGCCGATCGAGGCAAAGCCCTGGCCTTCCTCGATCAGATAGAAGATCGAGCGGTCGTGGCCGTCCGACAGGTTGACGGTGGCGCGGCAATAATGGCGGCCGATCGGCCATTCCTCGCTCGCCGGCTCGTAGCGATGCTGGCGGATGTCGCGGAAATCGGTGATCGCGACGTCCGGCAGATGCGGCACGTGATGCACCTGGTAGGAGAAGCGGTCGGTGATCTTGTTCAGCACCCAGCTTTCGCCGCAGACGCTGCCATCGTCGCCGCTGTAGACCGAAAGGTCGGCGGCCTGCGCCGCCTGGGTGAAGCCCAGCGGAGCGGCAAAGGGAGTGGACAGCGCAACCAGCGCGGCAAGAGCGGAATGGGCGAAGCGAGTCATGACAGCCTCTCGAGGTCGGTTGCACGCACTGTGCGGATTCGCTTGGCGGCGGTCAAGCGGTCGCGAAAACAATGGTTTCCGCAAAGCTTCGTTGCGGATTTGCCGGTTGATCAGTAAGTGCCGGCAAGCAGCAGCCCGCCGATGACGGCAATGTTGATCAGGAAGGCGTTGCGCAGCACCTGGCGCTCCGGCTCCGCGCTAGCCCAGAAACGCAGCAGCATGAGGTTCGTCGCCAGTGTGAAGATGGCCAGAGCGACGGCGGCAAACAGCCGTGCCACGCCAACGGCGAGCAGCGAGCCCGCGATGATCTCGACCGTCGAACCGGCGGCCAGCATCAGCGCCGGAGCCGGAAATTTCTGCGCGGCCAGATAGTCGCGCATCGCCCCGAATTTGAGGAAATGCTCGATGCCGGCGAAGACGAACACGCCGCCGATGAGGAGAGCGCCGAGCGCTTGAACGATTTGAACGAGCATGGCGATCTCCTCTCGACGTGCGTGGCTCCGTTCACTCCTCGGGGATGAAGGCTGGGTTGTAGACGACCTCCCACAGATGATCGTCGGGATCCTGGAAATAGCCGGCATAGCCGCCCCAGAAGGTCTTCTGCGCCGGCTTGACCACGCGCGCGCCGGCCTTGACGGCCTCAGCCATCACCGCGTCGACCTCAGCCTCGCTGCCGACATTGTGGCCGATGGTCAATTCGGTCGGGCTGCGGCCGCTTTGCGGCACGGTGGCATCCCAGGCGATGCTGGCGCGCTCGTAGATGGCGAATTTCAGGCCGCCGGCGAGATCGAAGAAGGCGACGGCGCCATGCTCGAATTCGCGGCCGATGATGCCCTCGGTCGGCAGGCCGAGGCCGTCGCGATAGAATTTGAGGGAGACCTCCAGATCGTCGACGCCGAGCGTCAATACGGTGATGCGAGCTTTCATTTCTCTCACTCCTTTCTATATCCGTGACCACAGTCGCAAACGGATGCGGTCCGATGCGAGCGCGTGAAGCGCCGTGAAGTTCCGTCCGTTTTGCCATGGATGACGCGGCCGGCATTGAACATTTCGGCCAAAATGACCGTCACACCGATCCGGCAACCCCGCTGGAGCAGATCGGAGAGGAGATGGAACCGGTCCTGGCACAGACCACCGGCTTTTTTCGGGAGCGGCCTGCCGCCGGCAGGCTGGCCGATGCCTTCTCCGCTGTCTGGGTCCATCGCATGGACGAGCGGGCCGTTCCCCCTATCGTCATCACGCCGGACGCGACGATCGACCTGCAATGGATCGATGGCCGCTTCCGTATCGCCGGCCCGGACAAGGAGCCGCAGATCGAGCAGCCTGCCGCTGGGGTGGTGATCGTGGGCTTCCGCTTCCGGCCAGGCGCGGCGGCGGGCTGGCTCGGCGTGCCGGCCGGCGAAATCGTCGGCGGACGGCTTGATCTCGGCGAGCTGTGGAGCACGCGCAGCCGCGAGCTTTCAGACCGGATCAGAGCGACGCCCAACCTCGCCGATCTGGTTCGGCGCCTGGAGGAGACGATCGGCGCGCACACGGAAGGACGCGCTGTGCTCGACCCTCAGATGGGCCGGGCTTTCGAGGTCATACACGAAGGTTTGCCGCCGGAAACGCCGCTGGTTCCGTTCCTGCAACGCCAGTTGCATATGAGCGAGCGGACGCTGCGCCGGCGTTTCGAGGACGCTTTCGGCTATGGTCCGAAGACGCTCGACCGCATCCTGCGCTTCCACCGGTTCCGGCGCATGCAGCGGCAGCAGGGCGAAGCCTCGACCGCGCTGCTCGCGATCGAGGCGGGCTATGCCGACCAGGCGCATCTGATCCGCGAAAGCCGGCGGCTGACCGGCGTGACGCCCTCGGCGTTGGCTTGAGCGAACGCAGGCGCCCTACTCGCCCGCCAGCCAATCAGAACTCCAGCGCGACGGCTGCCGGACGGCGAGCACCTTATGGAGGGCGGGCAACAGGACCTTCAATTCGCCTTCCAGCGTGTAGGGCGGATTGACCACCACCAGCCCGCTGCCGTCGAGGCTGGCCTCATCCGAGGCGGGCCGTATCTCGAAGGCGATGT
>NZ_RZSA01000929.1:0-2562 GCF_003998075.1 Mesorhizobium sp. M2A.F.Ca.ET.037.01.1.1
GCCTTAGCCAAGCCACGAGATAGGCCGCGGCCGAAGCCACGGTCAAGACCCCGGTCAGCAATATGAGCGCGGTCCGCAGTGGGCCGAGTTGCACGGCAAAGGCCAGCTCGCCCAGCACCAGCGCCGCCAGCACGATCTGGGCGGCGGTGTTGGCCTTCGAAACGAAGAGCGGCTTCACCTCGACCGGATTGCTCATCACGCTGGACAGGAGCACGGCGCAGACGATGAGCCCGTCACGCGAAACCATCATGACCACCAGCCAGAGCGGCAGTTCGCCGGCGAAGCCCATGACGACGAAGACCGAGACAAGCAGGAGCTTGTCGGCGATCGGATCGAGATAGGCGCCCAGGCGGGACGACTGGTTCCAGCGGCGCGCGATGAAGCCGTCGACGCCGTCGGAGATGCCGGCGACGAGAAAGCCGGCGAAAGCCCAGCCCCAAAGCGACTGCAGCATGGCCAGCACCACGGCGGGCACGAGCAGCAGCCGCATGATCGTGATCATGTTGGGAAGGGTCACGTGATGTCCCGTCGTGTCTTTTGTTGGGAAAAAGATGAGGGAGATGGGAGATTGGCGCAAGTGAGGAACTGCCGATCTTCCCCTCGTGGGGAGATGGCCGGCAGGCCAGAGGGGGCGCGAAGGAACGCCGACTTTTGGACCAACAGACCTGCAGGGAAGCTGATAGGCTGCATGCCACGGGAGGCGCACATGGCGGTCAACATCAACGTTTACTGGGGTCCAAGGAAACGGACAGCCAAGGATTCGATCCCACAACTTCAAGCGCATTTCCGAGCATTGGCTATTGCCGACGAAAGACTCGCTAGCTGGGCTCCGCTGGGAAGGTCTCTTAAAAAGGCGATGGCGTCCGAACCTATCGACACATCGGCAGCCAGTAACCTGCAGCACCTGCTGGAGAAAGGCCAGAACAAGACGGACATCGCCCCGCGCCAACCCATTCCGGAATTGGGTTACCGCGTCTCCCTCTGGAACCAGCGCCGGGGAAACGTGGAAGCGTCAACGTCGATCCATTGCGGGGCGTATTCCGAGTATCTGTCACGAGACAGTCAGAACAATGCTTGTCTGGAGCTTAACTGCATGGCAGGGGCCGAGCCTTTTGGGGCGGAAGTCCTGCTCGCCCTATTCCATAGATTCGTCGAAATCTGGAAACCCGACTGGGGTTCGATTTGGCGCGATGTCCAGGAAGGACATCCGGCCAGCAGCCGCGAGCATCCAACGCGCGTTCAATATGCGTTTTACCAACAGCAGGGCTTGGCATCGCAAGGACGAACCGTGGGAAAGGAGGTTGGTGTTCCCCAGGGGCGTATGTGGGTGGATGAAACGGCAGCACCCATTCTAGAGGAAGTTTGACTGCCATAATCGCAGAGTTGGCGGACACGCCTTTGACCTACCGGACATCTCCCCGGGAGATTGGCACTGGTCTCGGCTTTCGCCAATCAACCCCGCACTTTCCTCGGAAACAACATCACTCACCTGCGCGTCATCCTTGCTCCCCGAAACCATTCATGCGAAGAGCCCGCAATGACAAACAGGGACGAGCCGACGATGAGCAAGGGCGATCCGGCCAAGCGCAAGAACGGGCTCACCTATGCCGAGGCGGGCGTCGATATCGATGCTGGCAATCTGATGGTCGAGAAGATCAAGCCGCTGGTGCGCGCGACGCGCCGGCCGGGCGCGGATGGCGAGATCGGCGGCTTCGGCGGCCTGTTCGACCTCAAGGCCGCAGGCTTCACCGATCCGGTGCTGGTCGCGGCCAATGACGGCGTCGGCACCAAGCTCAAGATCGCCATCGATGCCGGCAAGCATGACACGATCGGCATCGACCTCGTCGCCATGTGCGTCAACGACATCGTCGTGCAGGGCGCCGAGCCGCTGTTCTTCCTCGACTATTTCGCCACCGGCAAGCTCGATCCGGACCAGGGCGCCGCGATCGTCGGCGGCATCGCCGAGGGCTGCCAGCAAGCCGGCTGCGCGCTGATCGGCGGCGAAACGGCCGAAATGCCCGGCATGTATCACGACAAGGACTACGACCTTGCCGGTTTCGCGGTCGGCGCGGCCGAGCGCGGCCAGTTGCTTCCCACAGACGACATCGTCGAAGGCGACGTGCTGCTTGGCCTTTCCTCCTCCGGCCTGCACTCCAACGGTTTTTCGCTGGTGCGCCGCATCGTGGCGGCGAGCGGTCTTGCCTGGAGCGATCCGGCGCCGTTCAACGAAGAGCTCAGCCTCGCCGAGGCGCTGCTCGAGCCGACGCGCATCTATGTGAAGTCGATCCTGAAGGCTATCCGCAACACGCATGGCATCAAGGCGCTGGCCCACATCACCGGCGGCGGTTTCCCGGAAAACATCCCGCGCGTGCTGCCCAAGGATTTTTCGGCCGAGCTCGACCTCGAGGCGATCGACGCGCCGCCGGTGTTCTCGTGGCTGGCAAAGACCGGCGGCGTCGCGCCGGAAGAAATGATGCGCACCTTCAATTGCGGCATCGGCATGACCCTCGCCGTCGCCTCCGGCCAGGCGGCGCAGGTGGCGGCGGTGCTGCAGGAAGCCTG
>NZ_RZSA01000092.1:0-11267 GCF_003998075.1 Mesorhizobium sp. M2A.F.Ca.ET.037.01.1.1
CCTCCAGACAGACAATGTAGTCGTCGTGGACAGAGCGCTTGGGATTGACGGCCGGCTTCTGCTTCTCGGCCGATGGCTGCTCCGGCGAACCACCGACACGGCCCAACGCGGCATGGACGTCGGCGATTAGGTTCGGCAATTCCCCAACGGGCACCGGGTTGTTGCTGACATAGGCGGCGACGACATCGGCGGTCAGTTCGATCAGCGCATCACCGTTTTTCGAAGGTGTTTCGACGATTTCCATAGTGCTCAGGCCCCAACGAGAGTTGTTTCTAAAATTGCGCCCTTTTTTCCGAGGTCGGGCATCGCGCGAATTTCATTCAGGAAAACCCTGCGATTCGCGTCGGTCATCTTAATGACGCCGCATCGCAAGTAAGTCAATTCGCATATTGACTTATATTGGCCGATATTCATCAAATATTGCCGTTTCAGCTTCAAAAATTCGTGCGGCGTGTAACTTCGCGAGATTTTTCTGGCCAGACCAGCATGCCATGACGCTGCGTCACTGGCGTGTTAGACATCCGATCGCCGCACGACATGGCCCGCGATGCTTGACCAATGCTTGGATGCCTGTTGCGCCAGCACGATGAATCCTATGGCGCAACGTAGCTGCCCTGCCGGCCGGCCCGACAAGGCGAGCCGACGGTCCGTCAATAAGGCGCGATATATTTGCCGTAGACCCAGCCGGTGACGAAATGGCCATTCTGCGCCGGGTCGTGCCACACCTCGCACCAGCGATAGCGGATCGCCTGGCGCTGCTTCCATTGCGGCTGCCCGGCGATATCGAGCAGATTTACGCCACCTGTGCAGCGGCCGGTCATCTGCAGCACGGTGCCGTTCGGATAGGCGGCCTGTTTTTGCGATGCGTTGGAGGGATACTTTCGCGCGTTGAGCGTGTCGCCGAACGGCACGCCCGCCACTTGCCAGGCGGCAAAGACGGTTGCATGAGACGGACTGGAAAAAGTCAGACCCGCCGCGAGGACGGCGACAGACATAGCGGTAGCAACACAGGATTTCATCTTTTCCCCTTCGACTTGGCTTCTGTCGACCATCTTGAGCCGTGCCCCTTGAACCGCCGCTGAGTGGCGTGTTCATTCGTCATTCAAGCAAATTCCGCAGCGAGACGTAATGACCAGCACTTCCGCCCTGACTCCCGCCTTCCCGGCCGCCAGCCCGCCGACGCCTGAGAAACATCCTGTTTCCGACACGCATCACGGCATCACCCGCAGCGACGGCTATGCCTGGATGCGGGCCGACAACTGGCAGGCCGTGTTCCGGGATCCTTCCCTGCTTGACGGCCGGATCCGCGCCTATCTGGAGGCCGAGAACGCCTATCAGGCCGTTCTGATGGCCGGCACCGCGGATCTGCGCGGCAAGCTGTTTGCCGAGATGAAGGGACGCATCAAGGAGGACGACTCAACGGTGCCGATGAAGGACGGCCCCTATGCCTACGGCTCGTCCTTCCGGCAGGGCGGCGAGCAGCCGCGCTATTTCCGCACCTCGCGCGATGGCGGCAGCGAGGAAATCCTGCTCGATGGCGACGCGGAGGCCGAGGGCAAGGCCTATTTCCGGCTCGGCGGCGTCGACCATTCCGCGGACCACAAGAAGCTCATCTGGGCGTTCGACGACAAGGGCTCGGAATTCTTCACGCTACGCGTGCGCGATGTTGCCGGCGGCACCGACCTTGCCGACCAGATCCCGGATACGGGCGGCGGCGGGGTCTGGAATGCCGGCGATGACGGCTTCTTCTACACCCGCCTCGACGACAACCATCGCCCGTCGAAAGTATTCTTCCACAAGCTCGGCGACAAGCTGGAGAACGACCGCCTCATCTATGAGGAGACCGATCCGGGCTTCTTCATGGATGTCAGCGGCACGCGCGCCAATGACTGGATCCTGGTCGGCATCAACGACCATGAGACGTCCGAGTACCGGCTTCTGCCGGCCGATAATCCTTCAGCGGCGCCCCGGCTGGTGGCGGTGCGCGAGTCCGGGCTGCAATACGACCTGGAAGAAGGCGGCGACGTCTTCTTCATCCTGACCAACGCCGACGGCGCCAAGGATTTCAAGATCATGACCGCGCCGGTCGACAATCCGGTCCGCGCCAACTGGCAGGAACTGGTGCCGCACGAGCCCGGCCGGCTGATCCTCTCGGTGCTCGGTTTCAAGCATCACATGGTGAGACTCGAGCGCAAGGACGGCCTGCCGCGCATCGTCGTGCGCGAGCGCGCCAGCGGCGAGGAGCATTTCATCTCCTTCGACGAGGAGGCTTTCTCGCTCGGCCTTTCCGGCTCCTACGAGTACGACACCGAGACGATGCGCTTCACCTATTCGTCGATGACAACGCCGGTGCAGGTGTTCGACTACAATATGCGCAGCCGCGAGCGTGTGCTCCTGAAGACGCAGGAAGTGCCCTCCGGCCACGATCCGGAGCACTATGTCACGCGCCGGCTGATGGCGCCGGCCGCCGACGGCGAGTTGGTGCCGATTTCGCTGCTCTACCATCGCGACACGCCGCTGGACGGCTCGGCGCCGTGCCTGCTCTACGGCTACGGCTCCTATGGCATCACGGTGCCTTCGGCCTTCAACACCAACTGCCTGTCGCTGGTCGACCGCGGCTTCGTCTACGCCATCGCGCATGTGCGCGGCGGCAAGGACAAGGGCTATGGCTGGTACGAGGACGGCAAGCGGGCGAAGAAGATGAACACCTTTACCGATTTCATCGCCTGCGCCCGCCATCTCGTCGCCGAGCGTTACACACGGCACGACCGCATCGTCGCGCAAGGCGGCTCCGCGGGCGGCATGCTGATGGGCGCGATCGCCAACATGGCGCCGGAAAGCTTCGGCGGCATCGTCGCCGAGGTGCCGTTTGTCGACGTGCTCACCACCATGCTCGACGCCAGCCTGCCGCTGACGCCGCCGGAATGGCCGGAATGGGGCAACCCGATCGCGTCCGCCGACGACTACAAGACGATCGCCGCCTATTCGCCCTATGACAATGTCGCGGCGCTCGCCTACCCGCCGATCCTGGCGCTGGCAGGCCTCACCGATCCGCGTGTCACCTATTGGGAGCCGGCAAAATGGGTGGCGCGGCTGCGCGAACGCAAAGCAGGTGGCAACCCGGTCCTGTTCAAGATCAACATGGATTCCGGACACGCCGGCGCCTCGGGGCGTTTCTCCCGGCTGGAAGAGATCGCCTACATTTACGCCTATGCCCTGAAAGTGACCGGGAAGACCTGATTTTCCACTCGCAATTGACAAGGGCGCGCGTTACGCAATGCTCTGCGTTTTTGGAGGTGGCCCTTGGACCGCGCCGACTGCTCATTCACAAGGTTCGTCATGCTGCTCGTCGACGTCTATCTCGACAAATCGCCCATCCAGGGCATCGGCGTCTTCGCCAAACACCGCATTGCAAAGGGCACGCTGATCTGGAAGCTCGACCCAAGGTTCGACCGGCGCATTCCCGTCGACACCTATGAGGGCGAGAGCGGGCCGGTAAAGTCATATCTCGACCGCTATTCCTATCCGGACCGGCGCGATCCAAACTACATCGTGTTCGAGGCGGACGACGCGCGTTACATGAACCACGCCGACGAGCCGAACTGCGACGTCTCCTCGCCCGAGGAAACCTACGCGCTGCGCGATATCGCGCCCGGCGAGGAACTGACCTGCGACTACAACCACTTTTTCGAAGACGGCTTCGATTTCCTGGGCGACCGCCACCCGTAAGATAAAGGTCAACTCGCCGGCTTGCGCGCCGGATAGCCGTTGGGGTGCGGCGGGATCGCCTTGAGATAGGCGGCGATTGCTGCGCGGTCATCGGCGGTCAGCTGCGCCATGTTCTTTTGCACCTCGACCATGGCGCCGCCGACGGAATCGAAATCGGGCGTGAAGCCGGTCTCGAGATAGTTGGCGATATCGGCTTCCGACCAGTCCTTGATGCTCTTCCCGTCGGGTGTGATGTTGGGCACGACGCCGGTGCCCTCGGCAGCCACGGCGCCGGCCAGCCATTCGCCCTTCTTGACGCCGCCGGCGAAATCGCGCGGCGTATGGCATTCGCCGCAATGGCCGGGACCCTCGACGAGGTAGCGGCCGGCCAGCACCTTGTCCGGCGTGCCGTCGCGCAGCGCGATCACCGGCTCGGGACTGAGATAGAGAAGCTTCCACAGGCCGATGCCGCGGCGGATGGTGAAGGGGAAGGAAAGCTTGTGGTCCGGCGCTTTGCCGGCGACCGCCGGCAGCGTCTTCATGAAAGCGTAGAGATCGGCGATGTCGGCCGGCTTTATGCGCGCGTAGGAGGCATAGGGAAAGGCCGGATAGAAATGCTCGCCCGAAGGCGAAACGCCTTTCAGCATGGCGTTGGCGAAGTCCTCCTCGCTCCAGCCGCCGATGCCGTCCTTCCGGTCCTGCGAGATGTTGGGCGGAACGAAGGTGCCGAACGGCGTCTTGAGCTCCAGCCCGCCGGCCAGCTGCAGCCGGGCGTCGCCCTGGGCGCCAGACTTCGAATGGCAGGAGGTGCAGCCGCCCGCATAGAAGATGCGCTTGCCCCTGGCGGCGTCGCCGGGCCCGAGCTGCGCGATGGCCCCAGCGTCAAGCCTGACCGGCGCCGACAGGGCCCAGCCGGCGGCGGCCGCCGCTCCGCCAAGCACGATGGCGGCGCCGACGAGCTTCTTCAGCCAAGCCATATCAGGCGATCAGCCCTTCTTGATCCTGTAGCTCTGATGGCAGGCGCCGCAATCGCCGCCCAGGGTGTTGAGCTGCGCCTTCAGACCATCGACATCGCCCGGCGGCGAGGCGACCGCTTCCTTGGTGTTGGCCAGGAACTTGTCCTCGGCGGCCTTGAAGCCGGCCATGTCTTCCCAGATCTTCGGTGCTGCCGTGGTGTCGCCCTTGTCGGAGCCGGCCGGAAACAGTTTTTCGGCATCGAACTTTTCGGCATTGGCCTGCAGGGCCTTCAGCGTCGTCAGCACGGCGGCCGCGTCGAAATCCTCCTCGCCCTTGACCACCTTGGACAACTGGCCGGCGAGCTTGCCGCGCTCCTTCATCAGCGCCTGGCGCTCCTGGATCGGATCGGCAAAGGCGGCCGAACCGGCAAAGGCGAGCATAGAGATGGCAAGGACAAGCTTTCTCATTCAATTGGCTCCGTGGTGAAAAAATTTCGCGACTGCGGCATTCACCGTTTCACGGCGAAATGCTCTATCTCCTGGTTGGCACAATTCCGGACGGAAAACTGTTCCACATCTCGTCTGGAAAAGCTCCGGACGTTAACGGACCCGACCATGGAAATATTCCCCCGGTGCCGTCACGATTTTGCCGCTCGCGATCAATCTGCTGTGTTGGCAGATAAAGAAAAGCCCCGGCATGCCGGGGCTTTTCAGTAAGATTGATCAGCCTTTACAGCGCCGCGCGCCTTTCGGCGCGCAAAGGACGCTGTAACGCTTTGATTCTGCGCATGATCCTTTCCGAAAATCGATCACGATTTTCGGGGTCATGCGCGGGCCTTTTCGTACAGCTCCAGGACGTGGTCCCAGTTGATCAGGCTGTCGACGAAGGCTTCGAGGTATTTCGGGCGGGCATTGCGGTAGTCGATGTAGTAGGAGTGCTCCCAGACGTCGACGCCGAGGATCGGCGAGCCGCCATGCACCAGCGGGTTCTCGCCGTTCGGCGTCTTGGAAATCTCGAGCTTGCCGTTCTTGACCGAGACCCAGGCCCAGCCGGAGCCGAACTGGGTGGTGCCGGCGGCGATGAAATCCGCCTTGAACTTGTCATAGCCGCCGAGATCGCTGTCGAAGGCCTTCTGCAGCGCGCCGGGCAGCTTGTAGCCCCCGCCGCCCTTCTTCATCCACTTCCAGAAATGGATGTGATTGTAGTGCTGGGCGGCATTGTTGAAGAGCCCGGCATTCTTGCCGAAGGACTGCTTGACCACCTCTTCGACCGACAGGTCGCCAAGGCCGGCTTCAGCGGCCAGCTTGTTGCCGTTGTCGACATAGGCCTTGTGGTGCTTGTCGTGGTGATACTCCAGCGTCTCCTTCGACATATAGGGCTGAAGCGCCTCGTAGTCGTAAGGCAAGGCGGGCAACTCAAAAGCCATGGATGGTACTCCCTCGAGGAAAAAATCCGGTGAAACTGCCGAACTTAGATAGGTCTGGAATGGGTTGGGGCAACTCCGGAATGAAGCGCCGAGCGACTTTAGAGCAATTCGCCGAAAAGTGTGAAAGGGTTTTCCGTCCGGAATTACGCCAAACAGGAGAAAGGGTGGGTCGCCGTTCCGTGAAACACTGAAACTCCGGCGGCTCAGGCGGCAGACGTCGAATGCGCCCATTCCCAATAGAGCTCGCGCGCCTTCTTGGCCACGGGCCCGGGCTGCAGGTCGCGGCTCTCGATGCGGGTGACCGGCACGACCTTGGAGTGGTTGCCGGTCGAGAAGATCTCGTCGGCGTCCAGAAAATCGCGAACCGACAGAGTCTTCTCGATGGTCCTGAAGCCGTAGTCGCCAAGCAGGTTGATGGTGCGCGAGCGGGTGATGCCCGACAGGAACGTGCCGTTTGGCGCCGGTGTCATCACATGGCCGTCCTTGACCAGGAAGATGTTGGAGGTGCCGGTCTCGGCGACATTGCCCAGCATGTCGAGCACGAGCGCGTTGTCGAAGCCGCGGTTCTTGGCTTCCAGGATGGCGCGGCCGTTGTTGGGATAGAGGCAGCCGGCCTTGGCATTGGTCGGCATGGTCTCGATGGTTGGGCGGCGGAACGGCGACACCGTGACCGAGAAACCGGAGGGCGGAATCATTGGCGCCTCGTAAAGGCAGAGGCAGAAGCGGGTCGACTCCGGATCGGCCGGCACGCCCATATAGCCGCCATGCTCGGCCCAATACATCGGCCTGATGTAGACCGCCGTCTTGCCGTCGAATTTCTTCAGGCCGTCCCAGGTCAGGCCGACGATCTCTTCCGTCGTCATCGACGGCTTCAGGCCGAGCGCCGTGGCGGAAGCGTTGACGCGGGCGGCGTGAAGCTCGAGGTCGGGCGCCACGCCTTCGAACCAGCGGCCGCCGTCGAAGACGCTGGTGCCGAGCCACATGGCGTGGCTGCGCGGTCCGAGAATGGCAACGTTGCCCTCGTACCAGTCGCCGTCCACATAGGTGCATGTCGCGGTTTGCGCCGCCGTCGCCAGTGTCATGTTTGCCGTCCAGATCGATGACTTCAGGCCGGCATAGGACGATGCTTTGACGGCCGTCGTCAACCGACATCGGGAAAAATCGTTGAGGCCAGAGGCACTTGACTGCAATCAATGCTTGCATGGCAGGCCTGCGCGCCGCAAAACTCAAGCATGCATCATGCGGCCTATGTCTTCGACGCCTATGGCACGTTGTTCGACGTGCACGCCGCCGTGCGCCGCCATGCCGGCGAGATCGGGCCGGATGGCCAGTTGCTGTCGGACATCTGGCGCGCCAAGCAGCTCGAATATTCCTGGGTCAGGACGCTGATGGGCTCTTACGCCGACTTCTGGCAACTGACCGAGCAGGCACTCGACTTTGCGCTGCGCAAGGTGCCCTCGGCCGATCCGGCGCTGCGGACGAAGCTGCTCGAAGCCTATTGGCGGCTCGATTGCTATCCGGAGGTGCCGGCCGTGCTGAAGGCGCTCAAGGCGTCCGGCGCGAAGCTTGCAATCCTCTCCAATGGTTCGCCGGAAATGCTCGACGCCGCGGTCAAATCCGCCGCGCTCGACCAGATCCTCGACAACGTTTTTTCGGTCGACCAGGTCAAACGCTTCAAGACCGACCCGTCAGTCTACGACATGGTGGTCACCAGCTGGCGGCTTTATCCGGGCGCGGTGTCGTTCCAGTCGTCGAACCGCTGGGACATAGCGGGCGCGACGAAGTTCGGTTTCCGTACAGTCTGGATCAACCGGACCAACCAGCCGGATGAATACCGCGACTTTCCGCCAGGGCTGATCCTGCCGTCGCTCGACGGCCTGCTGGCAGGTGTCTGATGCAATTCCAGGAAAAGTGTGAAGCGGTTTTCCGTCCGGAGTTGCGTCAAAACAAAAGAAAGGGCGGTTCGGCGTTTCCGTGAAGTGGCGAACCGCCCTGACCCCGCTGTTGCTGCAGCGCAACAGCTGTGGCGTGGTCACAGCTTCGCCTTTTTCTGTCCACCCTCAGGCCAGAATTGGAACCGCCTATCGCCCCGACTGTTATGGATGGCGCCGGCGACGGACCCTCGCATTCATGCTTTCTTGCGAATTGAGACCTAGAGCATGATCCCGAAAATTGGGAACCGGTTTTCGGAGAAGATCATGCTCCAACAAAGAGTTAGATCAGAACGGCGGTTCAACGAACCGCCGTTCTGATCTAGAAAAGGGAACCATGTCAGACGCTTCCTTCCGCATCAGCCGCCGCGGCTTCCTCAATTTCACAGCCCTCGGCGCTGCTTCGGCTGCCCTATCCGCCTGCACCACGACCAGCGACCAAGGCCCAGCACCCATCCAGACGCCGCCGCCTCAGGCCCCTGTCGAGCCGCCGCTCGGCGACTATGAGACGATGTATGGCGCGATGTCGGACAATGGTTTTGACCTGCCGGCCATTCCGGTGAACAAGATCGATCACAGATTCCTGCGCCAGATCGTTCCCGATCCGACCGGGCAGCGCCCGGGCACCATCGTTGTCGATACCACCGGCCACTTCCTCTATCTGGTGCGCGAGGGCGGCCAGGCGATCCGCTACGGCGTCGGCCTCGGCCGCGCCGGCTTCGAATGGTCGGGCGACGCGGTCGTGCAGTGGAAGCAGAAATGGCCGAAATGGACGCCGCCGGACGAGATGGTCGCGCGCCAGCCGGAGCTGACGCAATACAGCGCCAAGAATGGCGGCATGCCCGGCGGACTGAAGAACCCGCTCGGCGCGCGTGCGCTTTATCTCTTCCAGGGCAACCAGGACACGCTCTACCGCCTGCACGGTTCGCCCGAATGGTGGTCGATCGGCAAGTCGGTGTCGTCGGGCTGCGTGCGCCTGATCAACCAGGACATCATCGACCTTTACGACCGTGTGCCCACGAAGACCCCGGTCGTCGTGACGGCCAATATCGGCGCGCCGGAAGAGGACATGCCGGATCGCCAGGCGATACCGATCGACAATGGCGTGCCGACGGGCTCGATCCTACTCGGCCCGGTGAAGCGGCTCACCAACGAGATTTTCTAACGACGTCGATCCATCAGCGGTGCTTGGCCAATATGGCGGCCGGCACCGCGGCCTGGCGCCGGGACGAAAATCGGTTATCAGCCCCGGGCCTCCAGCCAGACTGGACCAAACAAAACTTCCGCGACGGGATGTTCTAAGCGGGCCGGACTTCAGGCATTTTATGCCCGCAAGGAGTTTCGCCATGTACATCCCGCCCGCCTTCCGTGACGAAGACAAGGAAAGCCTCAAGGCGACGATCCGCGCCGCGCGGCTGGCGACGCTGGTCACCGCCACGGCGGAAGGGCCGCTGGCGACGCCGCTGCCGCTTTTCCTCGATGACAGCGAAGGCGAGCACGGCGTCATCTACGGGCATGTCGCGAAGGCAAACCCGCACTGGCGCGTGCCGGCCCTGGGCGACGGCCTGGCGATCTTCATGGGACCGGACGCCTATGTGACGCCGGCCTGGTACCAGACCAAGCAGGAGACCGGGAAGGTGGTGCCGACCTGGAACTATATCGCCGTCCACGCCCATGGGCCGATCGAATTCTTCGAGGACGCCGACCGGCTGCTCGAGGTGGTGACCCGCCTGACCAATTTGCATGAAGGCGAGCGCGCCGCCCCCTGGGCTGTGTCGGACGCGCCTGCGGATTTCATCCAGTCGCAGTTGAAGGGCATAGTCGGCCTGCGCATGCCGATCACGAAGCTCGAAGGCAAGCGCAAGATGAGCCAGAACCGCAACGCAGCCGATCGCGCCGGCGTGCTTGCCGGCCTGGCGGCGAGCGAGCGGCCGTCCGACCGCGAGGTCGCGCCGCTCATCCCGCTGTGAACCGCGCGACCGGCTTGGCCCGACGAACTGATCGGCTGATTGGTTAGCTTCGCAATGCCTGGCCGATGGCATCGCCGAGACGCTCGACGATCGCGTCGATGGCTGCGACATCGCAGATGAAGGGTGGCGCGAGCAGCACGTGGTCACCACTGGCTCCGTCGATCGTGCCGCCCATCGGGTAGACCAGAAGGCCGTTCGCCATGGCCGCCTTCTTGATGCGCGCATGCAGCTTCCGCTTCGGATCGAAAGGCTGCTTGGTGGAACGATCCTCCACCAGCTCGATGCCCATGAACAGGCCGCGCCCGCGAATGTCGCCGATATGGGGATGGTTGCCGAAGCGCTCACCGAGCCTGCACGCCAGATGCGCACCCATCGTCTTCACATTGTCGAGCAGCCTGTCGCGGGCAATGACGTCCTGAACGGCGAGCGCCGCGGCGCAGGCCATCGGATGGCAGATATAGGTGTGGCCGTGCTGAAAGAGGCCTGAACCATTCGCGAAGGCGTCGAAGATCTTGCGGCTGAGCAGCACCGCGCCGATCGGCTGATAGCCGCCGCCAAGCCCCTTGGCGATTGTCATCAGGTCGGGAGCGACGCCATCCTGCTCGCACGCGTGCAGCGTGCCGGTGCGGCCCATGCCGCACATCACCTCGTCGAGGATCAGGAGGACGCCGTAACGGTCGCAGATCTCACGGATGCGTCGGAAATAATCCGCCACCGGTGGCACCGCGCCCGCTGTCGCCCCGACCACCGTCTCGGCGACGAAGGCCATGACCGTCTCCGGTCCGAGCTCGATGAGCTTGTTCTCCAGCGCCTGCGCAGCGCGAGCGGCATAGTCCTGGTCGGTCTCGCCGGTCTCCTGGAAGCGGTAGGCGAAGCAGGGATCGATGTGGTGCGTCTCGATGAGCAGCGGCCGGAACTGGGCGCGGCGCCACTCGTTGCCGCCGGTCGCCAGCGCGCCAAGCGTGTTGCCGTGGTAGCTCTGCTTGCGCGCGATGATGTTGCGGCGCTGCGGTTGTCCGATCTCGACGAAATATTGCCGCGCCATCTTGAGCGCCGCTTCGACCGCTTCCGAGCCGCCAGAAACGAAATAGGCATGACTGATGCCGGCCGGCGCGTCGGCAACGAGCCGGTCGGCAAGCGCTTCGGCAACATCGCTGGTGAAGAAGCTGGTGTGGGCATAGGCGAGCGTGTCGGCCTGCCGGTGCATGGCGGCGATAACATCGGGATGGCCGTGGCCGAGGCAGGATACCGCTGCTCCGCCCGACGCGTCGATAT
>NZ_RZSA01000930.1:0-2561 GCF_003998075.1 Mesorhizobium sp. M2A.F.Ca.ET.037.01.1.1
CCCTTGTCTGTTGCTCAATTATGTCGGGCAAGGCGCCTTCGTGCTGGCAAATGGCGGCGTTGTCGGTCATCCGTTCTTCGAGATGAACCAGGGCTGGACGCTTATTCCGATGGTCGTGCTTGCCACGGCGGCGACCGTGATCGCCTGCCAGGCGGTGATCTCCGGCGCCTTTTCGCTGACCAGGCAAGCGGTACAGCTCAACATGCTGCCGCGTTTCGTCATCCAGCACACGTCGGAAAAACAGTCGGGCCAGATCTATCTGCCGCGCATCAACCTGATGCTGGCGCTGGTGGTGATGCTGCTGGTGGTCGGCTTCGGCGAATCCAGCCGGCTGGCCTCGGCCTACGGTATTTCGGTGACCGGCAATATGCTGGTGACGAACATACTGCTTTTTGTTGTGATGACGCGCATCTGGAAATGGCCGCTCGGCGTCGCGATAGCCTTAATGGCGGTGTTCGTCTTCATCGATACCGGCTTCTTTGCAGCTAACATCGTCAAGGTATTCGAAGGCGGCTGGGCCTCGCTTGCCATTGCCGCAGTGATCGTGATGACCATGTGGACTTGGATAAGAGGCAGCAGGTATCTATTTGACAAGACGCGCAGGAACCAGATTCCGCTCGATTTCCTTGCGGGCAATCTGTTGAAGAAGAAACCGCAGCTGGTGTCCGGTACGGCCGTGTTCCTGACCAGCGATCCCGCCAGTGCGCCGACCGCGTTGATGCACAGCCTGAAGCACTACAAGGCGCTGCACGAACAGAACGTCATCCTCTCTGTGGTGACGGCGCAGCAGCCCGTGGTGCCCGACAGCGAGCGGATCAAGATGGAAACGATCAATGAGCTGTTCATGCGGGTGACACTGACCTTCGGCTACATGGAACAGCCTAACATCCCGCGTGCGCTGGCGATCTGCCGCAAGCAGGGTTGGAAGTTCGACATCATGACGACGTCCTTCTTCCTGTCGCGTCGCTCGCTCAAGGCGTCACCCAACTCCGGCATGCCGGTGTGGCAGGACAAGCTGTTCATCGGCTTGGCGCGCACGGCCGCCGACGCGACGGAGTATTTCCAGATCCCGACCGGACGTGTGGTCGAGATCGGAACGCAAGTGGCCGTTTAGGTATGCCCGGTTAAGCAGAATCAATTGGCATTTCGCGAGCCGGTGAATGCCTGACCGGGCGGAGGCCACGATGCTTGCGCCAAACTGGGGTCCGGTTCCAGGCCTGAAGCTTCCGGCCCCGAAAGCCGTCCTTTACGCCTGCGATCATTTCCGTTCCGCATTGTCTTGCCGACCCACCAGTCGAGATGCGCTGAAACGACCTCGCCGGGCAGCAACTTATCATTTGAACCTAATCGATGTGCCGCAAGTCCGACCTTCATTCTTCAGTTCACAGGCTAGCGTTGCCAAAATCGGCGTGCCGCCTAACCGGCGCCGCACCGTGACCTGTCAGGATGCTATGCAGGCGCGAGGCAGAAGCTGGCTCGAGGCCGCCGGCCTGGTGCTGGTCCGGCAGCGGCCGGGCTCGGCCAAAGGCTTCATGTTCCTCTGGAGGATGAGACGGGTGCGGCAAACGTCGTCGTCTGGGTCAAGATCTCTCGAGAAATTCCGGCGCGTGCTTCTTGCTTCGGCCATGCTCGGCGTCCGCGGACGCATCCGACGGAAGAGGAGGTGGTGCACCTCGTCGCCCACGAGCTGACCGATCTGTCGGCCGGGCTGGCCAGCGTGGGAAACCGCAAGACGCCGTTTCCGTTGCCGCACGGCCGAGGGACGAGGCTCATCACGGCGGATCGGGCATCGATCCGCGCGGCATGCCGAAGGGGCGCGACATCGTCGATGCAGTATGACCATATCGACCCTATCAAGTTCAAGACGCGTAACTTCCGGTAGCGCTTCCGGAGGCCACTTCAGCAGCATGTTGTGCACACTTTTGTCGGACCCTGTTAACTGCCGATTGGCAGCAGGTCACCCCGTGCCGGATCCCAAATGTCGTCGCTCTCAAGCGCAACGACTGCCCGCACCCTTTTTAAGTCAGCGAGCACCTCCACCGCCGGACGCCGCCCCGTTTCCTGAGCCGCGGCGTAACGGGTGTATTTGTGACTGTCCGGCTCAAACCACTTCAACGATTCCAAAGTAGCCATGGCATCGCCCTTGCGGCTGCGCGTGATGCGAATGATCGTGATCCCATCCTAAGCGCTCGCGTCGAATGGAGACACGCTGCCAACGCTTCATCTGCTCTACCCCATCTTTGTTCCAAGGCGGTCGGATCATCTCAATGAGCCCTGCCTCGGGGTGGCCAAAGCATGCATATTTATCGTTCGGCCCCGCATCGAATTATCATCTGCGATGTGGGACTCGATCTTGGGTTGGCGACGGCTTCGCTCCGGGAGTAGACGTCGGACCACTGATAAGTGCCGGACCTTCTCCACAATTTCTCGGCGGACTCATCGTGAACGCTCGATTGGACGTAAATGCGGTTCGCGGAAACGCAGGTCTGGCCGGCATTGCGGAACTTCGCCTGGACCGCACCGTCAACAGCACCGTCAATGTCGGCATCATCGAAGATGAT
>NZ_RZSA01000931.1:0-2555 GCF_003998075.1 Mesorhizobium sp. M2A.F.Ca.ET.037.01.1.1
GGATTGAACCGCAGGCAAAAGCCGCGCGAGTTTTTGTCGGAACCAACCGTGGTCCGACGGGTTCCACCCTCAGTCGCAGACGCGACAGACCCTGCAACAGACGAATCGTCTCGAAACAGAGGAGAAGAATCATGCTTACGAAGATTCTCGCGGCTTCGGCCCTGACAATCGGCCTCGCCACGGCGGCGATGGCCCAGACCGCGAACTCGCCCGATAACTCGGCCGGCAGCGGCCAAAGCATCACAGTCGAGCCGAGGACGCCGGCCACCCCGCCGCCTGACCAGATGGCGCCCGACACCGGCACGACCGGCAGCGTCACCGGCGGCGATATGAATTCCAACGCCGACAAGAACTGCCCGAACAGCCCACAGGGGGCGCAGGGCGATGCCAACAACACCGCTGCCACGACGGTGCAGCCGAACGTCAACGATAACAATTGCGGCAAGTAGGCCTGCCACTCGCGCTCGCAAAGGCCGTGGAGCAGCTCCACGTCCTTTGTGTTGGAGCCAGCTTCACCGGCTCGGCAAGGGCGGTCGGAACCATGCGGCCTTCCGACCGTTGCAAGGGGCACAAAGGAGAAACCCATGGCAGACAATGAAAGCAGCAGCGGTGGCGCAGCAAACGGCGCCGGCACCTCGAGCACTAGCCCAGCCAGCGAAGCGCGTCCCCGTAACGCCGCTTCGCGCAGCAGCGGCGCGTCGCGCAGTGGCGCCGCATCGCGCGGCAACGCCAGGGCATCCGAAGCGGCGATGAAGAAGCAGATCGCGGAGTTGAAGCGCGAGGTAAACCGCCTGAACCGCGCCCTTTCCGAGCAGGCCGAGGAAGCGTCCGAGACCGCGCAGGGCTGGTACCAGAGCGCAGCCGACAGCGCGTCGAACCTATATAGCGGCGCGGCGGATCGCGCATCGAACCTCTACAGCGGTGCCTCCGGCCGCGCGTCGCGCGCGGCAAGCCAATTACGCAGCCAGGCGCAGAGCGTTTCGGAAACCGTGCAGCAGAACCCGGGCACCTTCTCGACGGCCATGCTGATCGGCGGCCTCGTCGGGCTGCTGGCCGGCATGGCGATCAGCCGGAACCCGGACCCAGAGCCGGACTGGCTGCATCGCTGGCGCAGATAGGCATTTCCGGTCCGGCTCGCGCTGCCGGGCCGATCAACGGTAGTAAGCGAAGGCTGCCTTGCGGCGGCCGCGCGGAGAGAAGGCCGGGCCGGCGCGCCCGGCCTTCTCTTTTGGATGCCGGGCTTTTTCATTTCAAGGTTGTGTCGTCCCCATCCTTTTGCTGTGGCCGGTTGTCCCGGGCTGGTCATTAGCAGGAGCTTATGGGATCATCCCCCGGGGAATCGCGGAGAGCGGCATGGACAGACCTGCCATGGCATCCGTCTTTCGGATGCGGCATGTGCCTGCAAGCATTTCGGGCGTTCGCAGCCTTGGCAGAGGCCAGGCCGATCCGTTCTTTCATTCGAGACCACTCGGCGAGGCGATCCGCTTCATCGCCCAGGCCGACGGCCAGTACGACCTCAGCGCCGTCGCCATCTTCTACGGCGACCGCCAGACGCCGCCGCTCGGCAACCGCGAGATCAGGCAGCTCTGGAGCGAGTATGGCGAGCGGCTGATGGAGGCGTAGAGCCGCGCAAGCCTTCCCGCCGGATCGGAAACGCCGCTCATGCGTTCTTGTGGCGAGGTCAATGGGAGGAACGCCATGAACGTCGCCAATCTCCAACTCGAGGGCCTGCTGATGGCCGTCGCAGCGATCAACCACGTGCTGGTCAAGAAAGGTGTGCTCACCGTCGAGGAAATCGACATCGCGCTGCGCAAGGCCGAGGCCGGTGAGACCGGCGAGGAGCGCTCGGAGGCGATCTCGGCCTCGAACCGCGACGCCATCAATTTCCCGATCCGCCTGCTCGAGCTCGCCAACCAGTGCCAGCCCGAGGCGGACATGCCGTCCTTCTCGAAGCTGGCCCGCATGGTCGGCCAGATGAAGGAGCCATATAACGACCAGATGTGAGGGGAAAGGTCATGCCCTCCCCGGCCAGCCGTGGCGCAGGGCCAGCACAGTGCCCGGGCCGTGCGCCGCGGCGTAGAGCAGGCCGGCGGCGAAGGGGAAGTGCGACATGAAGGCGCCGAACTCGGCCTGGTTTCCGGGCCAGTGCGACGGGCCGTGGAAGGCAAAGCCGAGGAAGACGACATAGACCGCGCCGATCAGCGCCAACGGCGACAGATAAGCGCCGGTAAGGAAAGCGATCACCAGCAGCGTCTCGAGGATCGCCGCGCACCAGGCCAGGAACACCGGGAACGGGAAGCCGGCGGCGGCGATGTAGCCGGCGGTGGCGCCCATATCCATCAGCTTGAAGGCGACGCCCATCGCGAACATAGCAGCGAAGATCAGGCGAGCGATGAGAATGGCGGCGGTCTGCCAGGTCGATTGGGTTTCCACGAGTGTCCTCCGGGTTGTCTGTTGATGCCCCAAGGACGGACGAAGGGCGCTGGTTCCGACAGGGGGTAGGAAAATTGTTGGAGCGCCCTCTTCCTCGCCCCCGCAACGCGGGGGAGAGGTGG
>NZ_RZSA01000932.1:0-2540 GCF_003998075.1 Mesorhizobium sp. M2A.F.Ca.ET.037.01.1.1
GGCATGGTGAGAAACAGACCGGCCGCGATCGCGAAAATCGCGACCGCGAGCGAGGCCGAAAGGAGCGAGGTCTTGCCCGACATATCGTCTGCCCTCTGTTTGAAACGGCCCCGGCGCCTGTGCCAGCATAGGTTGAGGCAATAGCGGCGATCAACGCCAAATCTGTGACGTGGCAAGCAATGTATGACCGGCGGGCGAAAGCCGGGAGTGTACGATTTCACTGCTTGTGTGGAGATGCCCGGCGCGGCGGTGGGCGCTGCCCAGCCAGCCTCTCAGTCATTCAAGGGGCGACGGCCGGAGTTCCCGCTTTCGATCTGGATCAGCAGGTGTTCCGTCGCGCGCCTCACCACGGGGGAGATTGGCTGTGTCGGTGCCCCGCTTGTCGATTCAACTGGAAGAGCAATCGGAGCGGTCTCGCTCTCGAACAGAACCACCTGCGTCGCCAGCGCGGTTGTCGTGGCGACCTGGAAGAAGATGAAGGCGAGGGCGAGATAGCGGATCACGGGCTTCCCAACGCTTTGGCCGGCGACTGGTTCCAGTCCATCGGGCTTTTTGTTGAACGGGTCGCGGAGCGCGGCAGGCCTCGTCCGGGCGCTGGCTCTTGCGAAGCGCCGATCTCCCGTGCAAAAGCCCGCTATGCTTATCATCAACGACCTTACGCTGCGCATGGCGGGGCGGCTGCTTCTCGATCATGCCTCATTGACCCTGCCGGCCGGCACCAAGGCCGGCCTTGTCGGCCGCAACGGCACCGGCAAGACCACGCTGTTCAAGGCGATAACCGGCGATTTCCCGTCGGAGACCGGCTCGATCAGCCTGCCGAAGAACACGCGCATCGGCCAGGTGGCGCAGGAGGCGCCTGCCACTGAGGAACCGCTGATCGAGATCGTGCTGAAAGCCGATGTCGAGCGCCAGGCTTTGCTCGAGGAAGAGAAGACCGCGACCGATCCGCACCGCATCGCCGAGATCCACACCCGGCTGGCCGACATCGACGCGCATTCGGCCGAATCCCGCGCCGCCACGATCCTGGCCGGCCTCGGCTTCGACGATGCCGCGCAACGGCGGCCGGCTTCGTCCTTCTCCGGCGGCTGGCGCATGCGCGTGGCTCTGGCCGCCGTGCTCTTCTCCGAGCCCGACCTTCTGCTGCTCGACGAGCCGACCAATTATCTCGACCTCGAAGGCACGCTGTGGCTGGAAAACTACGTCTCCAAATATCCGCACACGGTGTTGCTGATCTCGCATGATCGCGACCTGCTCAACCGCGCCGTCAACTCGATCGTTCACCTCGATCAGAAGAAGCTCACCTTCTGGCGCGGCGGTTATGACCAGTTCGAGCGCCAGCTGACCGAACAGCGCGAGCTGCAGGAAAAAAGCCGCGTCAAGCAGGAAGCGCAGCGCAAGCATATGGAATCCTTCGTCGAGCGTTTTCGCGCCAAGGCTTCCAAGGCGAGGCAGGCGCAGTCGCGCCTGAAGGCGCTGGAGAAGCTAAAGCCGATCGCCGCGGTGGTGAACGACACGGTGCGGCCGTTCTCCTTCCCCGAGCCGGTCAAGACGGTGGCCTCGCCGATCGTGGCGCTGAACGGCGTCAATGTCGGCTATACCGAGGGCAATCCGATCCTGAAGAAGATGACGCTGCGCATCGATGCCGACGACCGCATCGCGCTGCTCGGCGCCAACGGCAACGGCAAGTCGACCTTCGCCAAACTGCTCGCCGGCCGGCTGAAGGCCGAGACCGGCTCGATGACGATCGCGCCGGGCCTGAAGGTGGCGATCTTCGCCCAGCACCAGCTCGACGATCTGCGCCCGGAGGAAAGCGCCTATGAGCATGTGCGCCGGCTGATGCCGGACGCGCCGGAAGCCAAAGTGCGCGCCCGCGTCGCCCAGTTCGGCCTCTCGACCGAGAAGATGAACACGGCCGCCAAGGACCTGTCCGGCGGCGAGAAGGCGCGGCTCTTGATGGGGCTATCGGCCTTTGAGGGACCGAACCTCTTCATCCTCGACGAGCCAACCAACCATCTCGATATCGACAGCCGTGAATCGCTGATCCATGCGCTGAACGACTTCCCGGGCGCCGTGATCCTGATCTCGCACGACAGGCATCTGCTCGAAGCCACGGCCGACCGGCTGTGGCTGGTCAAGGACGGCGCGGTCAATCCCTATGACGGCGACCTCGAGGACTACAAAACCCTGGTCACCGGCGTCTCGTCCAACCGTCGCGAGCAGAAGGAAGCCGACAAGGCCTCCAAGGCCGACCGCCGTCGCGAAGCCGCACAGCGCCGCGCGGCACTCGAACCCCTGGCCAAGGAGATCCGCGCCACCGAGGCGCTAATGGACCGCATCCGCAAGCGCATCGACCTCATCGAGGACGAGCTCGCCAACCCGGCGATCTACGAGAAGGACCCTTCGACCGCGACGCGTCTGGCCAAGGAGCGCTCGCAACTGGCGCACACGCTGGCGCAAAACGAGGACAAGTGGCTGACGATGTCGGCGGAATATGAGGAAGGGATCGCGGAGTGATTAGCCAATCTCCCCCCTTGTGGGGG
>NZ_RZSA01000933.1:0-2537 GCF_003998075.1 Mesorhizobium sp. M2A.F.Ca.ET.037.01.1.1
CACCACATCCAGGGTCGGCCCCGGGGGCCAGTTGCCGCGCACCGAGATCACGCCGCGCGAGGGCGTGTAGGCGGTGAGCGCATTGTTGGAGGCGGGCGCGCGGCCGGACGACCAGGTTTCCTCGCCGAGCCCGAAAGCGGCGAGGCTGGCGGCGGTCGCGGTGCCCGAGCCGTTGGACGAGCCGGAGGCGAAGGCGGCGGTGAGGAAATCCTTGTTATACGGGCTCTCGGCGCGGCCATAGACGCCGCGCTGCATGCCGCCATTGGCCATCGGCGGCATGTTGGTGAGGCCGATCAGCACCGCGCCCGCGGCGCGCAGTTGGGCGATGGTGAAGGCGTCCTCCGTGGCGACGAGATGCTCGAAGGCCGGCGAGCCGGCGGCCACCGTCAGGCCCTTCGCCTTGTAACTGTCCTTGGCGGTGTAGGGGATGCCGTCGAGCGGTCCGAGCGCCTCGCCCGCGCGGCGGCGCCGATCGGATGCTTCCGCCTCCGCGAACATGTCCGGGTTGAGGACAGGCACGGCGTTCAGCGCGATGCCGTGACGGTCGTAATGGGCGATACGCCTGAGATAGGCCGCGACCAGCTCGACATTGGTGACGGTGCCGTCCTCCAGCGCGCGGCGCAGGTCGGCGATCGAGGCTTCGACGAGGTGGAGGGTGGGCATGGCACGTACCTTGGACTTGGCGGCCGGAACCGATCGAGGGCCGCGTTCCGTCACACCCCCTCTGCCCTGCCGGGCATCTCCGCCGCAAGGGGGGAGATTGATGTCACGATCGCTTTCGCCAATTTCCGGGCTGAAGTGTAAGCCGGCGCATGCTGCTGACCCCCTGCGGGGGAGACGGCCGAGCTTTGCCAAGACTAAGTGCGGGACATCATCGAGGCGAAGAATGTGGCTCGATAGAGAACCTTACGGACCCTGCCGGCCCACGACTGTGCGCGGAAAGCCACATTGCCCAGGAATAGCTGGACTGAATGGAAGGCGCATTGGTTGACAGCACACGATGTTATGGGATCATCCGGCAGGGATTTTGCAGGAGAGCTTGGCATGAAGAAAGTCTACGAGAAGCCCACTTTGGTTCTTAGAGGCAGGCTTGGGGCGATCACCGCCGCGAATGCGCCTGTGGTGTTGTCCAACCCGCCGCAATAATGCAAGGCATCCGCCGAAGAAGGAGCAAACATTCCTTGGCGTGATGGAATTCCAGAACGGCGTGCGGCCTCTTCCGGCCCCATTGCCGGGACAAGATGCCGATGGCAGTCCGCCGAAATGCCAAAGGGTGTCTACGCCGCTCAGCGCGCCAGCACTAGATCGTCCAGCACGAGCTGCCAGTGGTGCCTGGTGGAAACGCGCACACGCGTCACAGCCTTCAGCATGGGCGCGTAGTGAACCGGCGCCAATGCCGATAGCACCACCTCATCGCTGGCGACGAGTTCGTCGCCCAGCCAGCTTTCAATCAGCGCCACCTCCCCTTCCGATCTCAGCCAGGCGGCGGTCAACATGACCGAATGAAAGCCGAAGGGTGTGCTGCCGCCGAACTCGGCTGGGTGGCCGCTGCTGGTATAGGCTGCGTGGTTGCCCCGGATGCTGCCGTTGAGATAGCCTTCGCTCTCCTTGACGTAGTTTCTAGCGATGGCGTTGATGTTGCGCCACTCCAGGCCGGCATGGCCGGAAGGCACTTTCTTGAAGTCGAGTGATGTGACGTCGTCAAACCCGATCCGCGACAGCACGGCCTCGTCGGCGATTGCGTCCGGCCTCAGTTCGCCGAGGTCGGTCGGATAGGGACAAAGCGCCAGACGCCGCCCGATATCCGGGCCCGAAATCTCCAGTGTGTCGGCCACGTCCGGGAGGTCGAAGTGGAAGCTGCCTGCCGCAAGCGGCATGGTCTGCAGCAGTTCGCCCTTGCCCATCACCTTCAATGTCACCTGCGCCGATGCCGGGGTCTTGCCGCGCAGGCTGCGCCCCGGGACCAGCCCGACAAGTCCAGGCAGATCCTCTCCCACCAGGCCGGCGGGCGACCCCGGCAGTTCGACCAGCCGCAACATCTGGCTCTCATTGCCCGTGCTGACGCGCCATCCCTTGGGGACGGACACCGAAAACCGGTAGAGTCCAGGCGCGCGGAGGCTTGCCCACCGCTTTCCGGTCGACATGAGGAAGTTGGCGAAGCCGGAGCTGTTGCTGGTGGCCGAGGTAATAAACGCGCCCTTGTCGTCGAACACCCGTACGACAATGCCGCCCATCGGCCGGTCGGCCTCGCCGAACCTGCCGTCGCCGTCGACGTCCATGAAGACGAAGGACGAGTAATTCAAGGCGTGGTCGCTTGCCGACCAATTGGCGCGGGCCTGATAATCGTGCGCGGGATCGGCGCTGCGGCGCAGCTTGCGCCGCTTGCGGCGCCGGCGTAGGGCGAGCGCAATGAGCGCGATGGCCCCCGCAACCACGAGAGCCGAGACGAAAAGGACAAGAGCGTTAGCAGCCACAGGCGCCGCGCTCCTGGCCGCGCAACCGATTGCCGGCGCCGCTGTCCCGGAACTTGGCGAAAC
>NZ_RZSA01000934.1:0-2536 GCF_003998075.1 Mesorhizobium sp. M2A.F.Ca.ET.037.01.1.1
AATCTGCACAATCCGGAAATGCTCAGCGTTGCCATCGCCCCGAAACGGCAATCGCGTCGCGAAGTTGCCTGTACCGCCGGCCTTGCCGATCACAATCGGTTACCGGCGCGTTACGCGCCTATGGCTTCAAGGCCTTCCTCCAACCAGTCGGCAAGCATCGGCAGGCCGAGCAGGTATTTGGCCGTGCGCTTCCTTGGACGCTCCCTGGCGGCTGCCACCGCGTCAGCCCATTCGGATGCGTCATAGTCGCCGCGCCCGACCCAGGCGAGCGCGATCAGCTCGGCCGCTTCGTCGATGTTGAGATCGTTGATCAGCTCGCGGAATTCTTCCTCGGTGAGGTCTTCCGAGGCTTCCTCGACAAGGCCGTCATGGTGATGGCTGGCATGCGCGTCGCCGTCGAACTCGACCTCGTGCTCGGCGCCGTCGTCATAGTCCTCGTTGACGGCGGCGCTCAGCGCCTTGGCCTTGAGGATGAACAGGCGCACCGTGTCCGGGTCGATGGAAAGCTCCCATTCTTTCTCGAGGCGCTGCTGCACGGTCCTTCTCCACGTGATGCGCGTGGCCCGATGATAGCGGATTTGCAGCGCGCGTCACGCCCGGAGGCAAGGCTCTCCTTCGGGCCGTCCAAAATAGTTCGGCCGATGACGGCTTTTCGGGATGAAAGCGGATCGGGCCGGCGTTAGTCTGCCATTGTCACGCTCACGGAGGCATCGATGCGCAGACGATTGCTTGTTCAGGTCATGGCTATTGCGGCGCTGCCGCTGTTCGTCGCCCCGGCTTTTGCGGCCGGTGAAGGTGGCGGAAGCGGCCAAACCACTACCCAGTGCAAGAAGGGCGAAGTCTGGGACAAGAAGAAGAACAAGTGCGTGAAGCCGCAATATGGCATGCTGGATGACGACAGCATCTACGAGGCCGGCCACGATCTGGCGATGGCCGGGCGCTATGACGAGGCGATCTCGGTGCTGACGCTCGCCGCCAACAAGCAGGATCCGCGCATCCTCAACTATCTCGGCTATTCGCATCGCCATTCTGGCCGCGTCACGGTCGGCCTCGGCTATTACGAGGAAGCGCTGCGCATCGACCCGAACTACACGCTTGTGCGCGAATATCTCGGCGAAGCGCATCTTCAGATCGGCGATCTCGCCGGCGCTCAGGAACAGCTCAAGGAAATCGAAAAGCGGACCGGCACGGGCTCGCGCGAATACGGCATGCTGTCCGAGCAGATCGATCATTTCCTGCGGAGCTGAACAGGGCTTCAAGCTCTTCGGGCCGGCTGCGAGCAATCGTAGCCGGCTTTTTGTTGTTCGCCATCAACCGGCATCCGCGAAAGCGGTGATCATTTCGCCGAACTTCATTTTTGCACGTGAAAATCGCGCCAAGATCGCTATATTCAGGGAAATTGTGGTGAAACGGTTCCGTTAGCCCGAGGCTGCCGGACCGTTTTCTTTTTGTACCCATTTGACAAGGCTGCTCCCGACAAGCGGGGGTGGCGGCAGGAAAGGTCAGGCATATGATCAAGGTCCCGATGACAGGCGAGGGGTTCGCGTCATTGAAGGAAGAACTGCGTTGGCGCCAGCAAGAGGAGCGTCCGCGTATCATCGAGGCGATCTCCGAAGCGCGCTCGCATGGCGACCTGTCCGAAAATGCCGAATATCACGCGGCCAAGGAGTCGCAGAGCCACAATGAAGGCCGCATCAACGAGCTCGAGGATCTGATCGCGCGCGCCGAGGTCATCGACGTCTCCAAGCTTTCCGGCGACAAGGTGAAGTTCGGCGCGACCGTCGTGCTCGTCGACGAGGACACCGAGGAAAAGAAGACCTACCAGATCGTCGGCGACCAGGAAGCCGACGTGAAGTCCGGCCGCATCTCGATCTCCTCGCCGATCGCGCGTGCGCTGATCGGCAAGGAAGTCGGCGACGCCATCGAGGTGAACGCTCCCGGCGGCGCCCGGGGATATGAGATCGTCCAGGTGCAATTTATTTAGTGCGCTTCGCCAGATTGGGATGACGTTTCATTGAATTGTCATCCTGATCCAACTCTTTGTTGGAACATGATCTTTCGGTTCTCACTTTTCGAGATCATGTCCTGGCGTCGATTTCTGAGCTACCACGGCTCGCTGCGGATCCATTGCAAACGTTCGGAATTGGCTGAAGCCTCCGTGACGTCGTCATCCTCGGGTCTGCGCCGCGTCGCTTCGCTCCTTGCTCCGCCCGTGGATGACGAAGCAGCCGCGGTCTAAGCTGGCGCGTTTGATCTGAGCACCAGCAGCCGCTCAGCCTCGGCCATCACCTCAGCCGGCGTGATCTTGCCGCCGGGCGGCGCAAGCAAGGTCGATGCAAACTTTCCGCGCGGGCCGGTGAGACCGGGCTCCGTCGCCAGGAAGATGGCGACGGTCGGGAGGCCGAAGGCGCTGGCGAGGTGGGTGAGGCCGGTGTCGGCGCCGATGACGAGCGTCGAGCGGCCGAGGATCGCGGCGACGTCCGCGAGCGGCGATTTCGCAACCAGCAACGTCTTTGGCACGGCACCGGCGATGGCC
>NZ_RZSA01000935.1:0-2534 GCF_003998075.1 Mesorhizobium sp. M2A.F.Ca.ET.037.01.1.1
CCCTCATAGTACCGTCGAAAGCGGGGAACCGTGGCCAGCGGAACCCGGTCGAGGGAAGGGGGGCGTCACATGTCGGACCCACTGACGGGAAACATCGGAGGGGACCCTGAGCCCCACAAACGTGTACACAAAACAGCAGTGGATAGCCAAACAGGCGAGGGAGCACCCGGACCGGGTGCTTACGTCCCTGCACCACCTGATCGACCTTGACTGGATGTTCGAGGCGTGGGCCCTGACGCGCAAGGGTGGCGCGGCGGGCATCAACGGGCGCACGGCTGCCGACTATGAGAGGGATTTGGAGGTGAACCTTGAAAGCCTCCTGTCGCGGATCAAGTCGGGCAGCTATCATGCGCCGCCGGTGCGGCGTCACTACATACCGAAAGCAGATGGGTCGAAACGTCCTCTGGGCATTCCAACCATTGAAGACAAGGTGGCGCAACGGGCGATCTTGATGCTTCTGGAGCCGATCTACGAGCAGGACTTTCTGGACTGTTCTTTCGGCTTTCGGCCGGACCGTTCTGCTCATGATGCCTTACGCCGATTGTGCGATGGCATCATGGGACAGCGACAGTGTTGGGTGATTGATGCGGATATCTCGAAGTACTTCGACAGCATCGATCACAGGCATCTGCGCTCCTTCCTCGACCTGCGGATCACGGACGGCGTCATTCGACGCATGATCGACAAATGGCTGAAGGCAGGAGTACTCGAAGGAGACTCCCTGCAGAACTCGGCGGCTGGAACCCCGCAGGGAGGCGTGATCACTCCCTGAACGCAAAAGGTAACTTTTGTCAGCCGATGGCGATTTCCCGTTGGAAGGCGATGAAGCGTTGCCGGACGGCGGTATCGTCGTGTGCATCGGGAGCGAGTGGCGGATGATGACGGTATCGTCGTCGACCAAGACGTCTTTGACCAGCAAGCGGACAATCCTCTGGCGGTCGCTGACGTCCAGCGATTGCGCCGATGCCCGTAATTTCTGGAGGAAGGCGGCCAGCGTCTCGGCGAGACGCAGGAATGTCATGCGATCGGCGGCCTGATCGCGGATCGCCTGCAATTCTGTGCGCATGGTCTGCTCGCGGGCACGCAGTTCCGGCATGCGACGACGCAGTTCCTCCAGCGACAGGAGATCCTCCTGGTAGGCGGTCACCAGCCGTTCCATGCTCTTGCTGACGCGCACGCAGTCCCGTTCGAGAGCCTCTTGCCGCCGTTTCGTCGGCTCGACCGCACGGGCCGCGTCAAGACGCCGGTCGAGCTCGGCGCGGATCAGCGTGGGGTCCTCGATCAAGCGCATCATCTCCCGCCACACCACTTCATCGAGCAGATCCTGACGGATCGGCCGGCTGTCGCATACAGATCCGCCGAGATGGCGCCAGCTATCCGCCCCGAGGCAGCGGTAGTAGTGGATTTTACGCGCCGAACGGGGCCTTGAGGGTGAGGAAGACCTCATGGCGACGGCAGCGGGGGCGCGCCAGCTGAAGGTAACTCACAACAGCGTCGCCGACGGAGGTCACCAGGGGGTAGTATTGCGTCTTGCGCTGCTTGGACCGGGGTCACCTTGATGACCTCTCTCGTCCAATCGATGTCTTCGAGACAAAGACCGCGGACTT
The DNA here is from genome assembly GCF_003998075.1 of Mesorhizobium sp. M2A.F.Ca.ET.037.01.1.1. Classification (NCBI taxonomy): domain Bacteria; kingdom Pseudomonadati; phylum Pseudomonadota; class Alphaproteobacteria; order Hyphomicrobiales; family Phyllobacteriaceae; genus Mesorhizobium; species Mesorhizobium sp. M2A.F.Ca.ET.037.01.1.1. The sequence continues at coordinate 1,608 of NZ_RZSA01000935.1, forward strand.
CGCCGCTTCGCAGTCCGTAGATCGCGAGCAGCTTTAGCACTACTTTGGCAGAATTGATTTTGGGGTCGTTTGGAACCGGATACGGCAGTGTGGACATCGTTGTGGGGGATGGTGGTTTGAGAGCGCGGCTATGACGGCGCGTCGGATGGCTGGCAGTGTCGGTTTAGGCGGGCCGCGTCTCGTCCTTTTTTCCCCGCCTTGCCTTGTGTAGGCGCTGATGTTGCAGGAAGGCATAAGCAATCATGATCATCAGTGCGTGTCGGTGGAGGCCTTGCCACGATCGGCCTTCGAAGTGATCGAGACCGAGCTCTTCCTTCATCTGCTGATGGGCCTGCTCGCAAACCCATCGGGCTTTGATGGCCGCCGCCAGCTGCTTTAATGTCGCCTCGGCTGGAAGATTGGACAGATAGTACTTGCGTTCGTCGTTAGAGCGCCACTCGCCAACCAGCCAGGCCTCCTCGCCCGGGATGTGCTGCTGTCCCTTGTCGAGGATACGCTGCGGACTGCCATCCGCAATTCGAATGCGCAGGGCAGCAAAGCGCGCGGTCAATCGGCCTTTGGTGCCGCGACGCCAACTGACTTTCCTCCATGTGGAAACTGCAAGGATCGTTTCGGCTGCTGTCGATAGCGTATCGGGGATGGAATGCTTGCGTGGCCGTCCATGACCAGCAACAGGAAAGATCAATGCGACATCATGGGGATAAGCCTTCTGATGCTTGGGAATGCCGACGGCCCAGGTGAGACCCCGCGCACTTAAACCCTGGCGAAAAGCGGCTGATAGACCATAGCCTGCATCCGCGAGCACAGTACCAAACCGAACACCTGCGGCAATCAGCCGATCAATCTCTTCGAGCGCGATCTCCGGCTTAGTGCGGGATAGGCGCGACGGCTCGGGAACGCCAGCTTTTGCCATCCGATCCTGATCAC
>NZ_RZSA01000936.1:0-2526 GCF_003998075.1 Mesorhizobium sp. M2A.F.Ca.ET.037.01.1.1
CCGCACGGTTATCACGACAAGGATTTGATCCGCGCCGATCTGGCTGCCGCCGGATTCTCCGACGTGGCGATCGATACGAGGGCCGAGCAGAGCCGCGCATCCTCGCCGCGGGTTCCGGCCGTCGCCTATTGCCAAGGAACGCTTCTTCGCAACGAGATAGAGGCGAGGGAGGCCGGGAGCTTGGCGTCCGCGACCGATTATGCGGAAGCCGCGATCGCCGACAGACATGGCCGCGGCGCGGTTGCCGCCAAGATCCAGGCGCACATTATCGTGGCTTCGGTCTAACTGACCTTGTTGCGCTCAACGGTGAGATGCGCGTAGCCCGTATCGGTTGACTGGGTGAGGTCCCCGGTCACCGGATCGGCCCAGCGCTGGCCGATGATGGCGCCGTTTTTCGCGCCGTCGATGACGTTGTCCGAAATGACGGCCGTGCCGGACCCTTCGACGACCGAAACGACGATGCCAGTGCCTGCCTTACGGATGATATTGCCGGTCGCCACGACATTGCGCAGATACGGCCCCCACCCGAGCTGCATGCCATAGAGCGGCGCGTTCTCGACGACATTGCCGGAAACCGTCGTGTCGGCCTCGGCGCTGATGCCGACGCCGAAACCTGGTGGGTCGGCGGTGTAGGGTCCAACCGTCGTCAGGTTGCGCACGATATTGTTCGAGCAGACGGCCATGCGGCCGCCTTCGTTGAAATTGACGATCGAGATGCCGTTGGCGGCGCCGTCGACGAGATTGTTGCTGAGGATCGCGCCTTCGAAGGAGAATTCCGAATAGATCCCGGTCTCGCCGGAGCGCGAGCAGGTGTTGCCGGTGATCTGCAAATTGCTGGCGCTGTTGGCGCGGATCGCGGTGAAGGCGCAGTCGGAGACGACGTTGCCGGAGATGATGACGTTGCCGGCGCGGAAGGCGTTGATGCCGTTGCCGTTCTGGCCGGTGCCGCCGCTGCGCGCGCCGATCCTCTGGACGCGGTTGCCGCTGACGATGGTACCATCCTCCGCCGCCTGCCAGCGATGCACGAGGATGCCGCCATTGGCGCAGTCGGACACCGAGTTGCCGGAGATCTCCAGCCCGCCGGCCTCGATCGAATAGATGCCGGCGTCCGCCGCGCCGGAAATATCGCAGCGGCCGATGCGGCCGACAGCGTGCTCGAGCGCCAGCCCGTTCTTGCCGCTGCCGGTCACCTGGCAGTTGTCGATTGTCAGATGGGCGACGCGGCGCAGGTCGAGCAGCCCCTGCGCGTAGTCGGCCAGCCAGCGGTTGCTGCCGTCGAAGACCAGGCCGGTGAGCTCGATATGCTCGGCCTGTTCCGCCATCATCAGATGGCCGTTGCCGCCATAGACGATGCGCGTCGCGCCGGGCACGCCCGACAGGCGCACGCGGGCAGGCAGCTTGAGGTTCGACACGAGATAGGTGCCGGGCGGCAGGAACACCGGCTGGTCGCGATCGCTGGCCTCGGCCAGCATCCTGGCGAAAGCCTTGCTCTGGTCGTCGACCGCGCCTGGCTGCACGCCGATCTCGGTGGCATCGATCGAGCCGCGCATCGCGGCCATTTCGATGCCGGGCAGCGACTTCGCCGATGCCTTGCCGGCAAAGACGCCGGCGGCGGCGAAGCCGGCGGCCTGGGCAAGCAGCGTTCGTCTGTTCAACATCGGCACAGGTCCTGGCGTTTCGCCCTGTCTGTCGCAGGAATCGTGCCAGCATGGCCTTACCGGCAAACCGCTTGTGCAGTCGCCTCGCCAAGCCTAAGTTCATTTGTATGAGCAGAGCTTTCACCCGCGAAGAAGACAGCGAAAACGCCATTGCCGGCGTCGGCGAACGCCCGGTCAGCACGCACCGCAATCTGGTGACGGAGCGCGGCCTTGCGATGATCGAGGACAACCTCGCCGACCTGCGTGATATGCTCGCCAAGGCCGAACGCAAGGGTGACCGCGAGCGCATCGCGGTGGTTTCGCGCGACCTGCGTTACTGGACCGCGCGGCGCGAGAATGCCGAGCTTTCGGTGCCGGAAGCCGGCAGCGACGTGGTGCGCTTCGGCATGGGCGTCACGCTGGAAGGCGACGACGGCAAGAAGGTGCACTGGCGCATCGTCGGCGAGGACGAGGCCGACCCGTCGAAGGGCTCGATTTCCCATGTCTCGCCGATGGCCGTGGCGCTGTTCGGCAAGAAGGTTGGCGAAGTCGTCACCGTCAATGGCAAGGAATGGGAAATCGTCAAGCTCTCGGACAAGGCCGAGAATTAGTTCCTCAATACAGAAGATTTGACCGGTTGGTTGGTGTGCGTTGCAGGTCCCCTGCCTTGGCGATTGGCCGAGACGCCTATCGCGGTCGTCATCCACGGGCGGAGCAAGGAGCGAAGCGACGCGCGCAGACCCGAGGATCCATGCCGTGACTTGGAAGCGCCGCGGCGGTCCAGAATTCTGCACCGTTGCACATTTCGGTCCAGGTAACGGCATGGATTCCAGGGTCTGCGCGCGTCGCTTCGCTCCTTGCTCCGCCCTGGAATGACGAGGTTCAGAAG
>NZ_RZSA01000937.1:0-2526 GCF_003998075.1 Mesorhizobium sp. M2A.F.Ca.ET.037.01.1.1
GACATAGGCGTCGCGGATGCCGCTCCTGGCCGCCATCTCCACCAGCTTCTGCCGGATCCCGTGGCGATCGAGCGAGCTGCGCAGCCGCAGCTGTTTGAGGCTGCGCTCGAAACGGTCGAGATGATCGTCGAGCCGGAAGAAGCGGCCGTCCCAGATCGAGGGCACGTCATAGGTCAGATCGGAATGGAGAAATCCCTGATCGAGAATGGGGATGCGGGCTTCGTGGATCGGATAAAGCTCACCCTCGACATAGGCGACCCCCCTCGCGAAAGGATTGTCACTGGCCTCGAGTTCGGCAACTCGCTTTCGGTAGCCGTCGAAAATGAAGTCGGTGTATGCCACGGTAATCTCCACATCAGTCGATTTCGACTATCAAAAGGCGATCAAGGCATCGATCTGTGAACAAGGGGGCGAATCCGCTGTTACGATGGTGCCAGGAAAGCAACTGGGTGGTCAGGGGGCCCGCCCACCACGGCAGTCCGGAAGGTTCGGCCGAACGGAACTGTATCCGCGAGGCGCATCAAACGCCTCGCGGATACGTGAATTTCGTGCTCAGTCGTCGAGCGTGATCTCATAGAGCGGAACGTTGGAAGCCGGCGAGTTGCGGACGCCATGCACCTTGCTGCCGTAAGCCAGGATCGTGTTTGGGCTGATCATCGGAACGATGATGTTCTGCGCTTTGATCTTCTCGCCGATGTCAAAGTAGATCTTCTCCGCTTTGTCCGGCGCCGACTTAAGCGCTTCCGCCAGCATGGTCTTGGATTCAGGCAGGACGAAGGACGGGTCGGTCGCGGCACCGGCGCGCTTGGCCCAGGGCGTATCCGGGGCAAGGCCAAAGTAGTTCACATACTGGGAAGTGCCGTAGAAGTCGGGGGCAAAGAAGACGAAGGTGATCGGAATGTGGTCCTTCGTCGCGGCCTCTCGCCAGTTCGGGAACTCGACAGGCTTGAGCTCCAGCTTGATGTTCACGGCCGCCAGATCCTGCTGGATCTTCTGCATGGCCAGCGTGAAATCAACGCCGTAGACGTTGAGCTTCGGGTAGGTCGCCTCGAGTGTAAATCCGTCGGCGTGCCCTGCCTTGGTCAGTAATTCCTTTGCCTTGTCAGGACTGTATTCCGGAATTGAATGTCCGGCCCCGCCCGGGAAATCCAGCGGGAAGGGCACCGAGATCAGCCTACCATTGCCTTCGCCGAGCGTAAAGTCGACAAGCGATTTGCGATCGATGGCGAGCGAGATGGCTTCACGGATGTCGGCAGTGATCGGGAACGGGTTGGCGACCGCGCCGGAGCTGATGGCGAGATAGACGAAGTTGTTGGACGGAGCCGACTCCGTCTTCACATTCGGACCGGTGAGCGTCTTGGCCGTTTCCGGATCGATGTTCATGGCGACATCGGCCTGTCCGCTTTGCAGAAGCTGCGCCTGGGCCACGGCATCACCGACCTGACGGATGACGATCTCGTCGACCTTCGCCGGCTCGCGCCAGTATTTTTCGTTCCTCTTCAACCTAAGCTCCGCCCCCGGCTGGTAAGATTCGAGCACGAATGGGCCGGCGCCGGCCGAATGCGCGAGGAACCACGGTTCGGCCTGGTCGGACTGCGCCGCGTCAGCCGCCGCCGTGGCCTTGCCTTCCGACTGGGCGACGTCGCTGTTGACGACGCCGAAATAGCTCGCCGCCAGAACGTTCAGCAGTTCGGAGTTGGGCTCGGCGGTCTTGACCACGACGGTTTCGGCGTCGGGAGTCTCGATGGATGAAATGCTGGCGGCGAGGTCGGAGGGGCTGCCCTTGATATTCTTCAGTCGCTCCCACGACCATTTCACGTCCTTGGCCTCGACCTTGGAACCGTCGGAGAAGGTCGCCTTGGGATTAAGCTTGAAGGTGAACACCGTCTGGTCGTCGTTGACTGTCCAGCTCTCGGCGATCACTGGCACAAGCTTGTTGTCCTTGTCCAACGCCAGCAACCCGTCATAGACGGCCGCATTGTAGATCATGCAGGTGTCGCACCAGCTCCTGTCGATATCGAGCGAGTTGACGTCCATGTCGCGGGCGATGACCAGCGTCTTGGCTTCAGCCGGCATTGCCGTGGCTGCAAGGCCGCCAAGCATCGTCGCTGCCGCAAGATTCTTCCAATGTCTCGAAATGCGATTGAAGTTCCCCAGTCTCATTATCATGCTCCTTCTGGCATTTTTCAGTTCAGGCACTTTGGGCAAGCAACTCCATCGCCTCGCGCAACCTCTCGGCGGATCCCAGCGCGGCTCTGTTCAAGACGGCCGACACAACGGGCGCCGAAAGGCTGCCGGTGACGTGGAGTATTTCGTGGTCGAGGTCGTCGAAGGCGCGTGCCTGGATCTCGGCGATCCAATGGCGGCCAAGCGAAAGGCCGCTCGCGACCTGTTCGACGATGATGACCCGGTTTGTCTTGGCAATGGACGACAGCACGAGAGGCCAGTCGGTCGTGAGCTGACCGATGCTGCGCATGTCGATGATCTCGGCGTCGATGCCGGTTTCCTCCGCGACCTTCACTGCGG
>NZ_RZSA01000938.1:0-2526 GCF_003998075.1 Mesorhizobium sp. M2A.F.Ca.ET.037.01.1.1
AGGCCCAGCAGCGCCATGGCGCCGGCGCCATGGCGCTGCTGGGCCTTGCCGGCTGCACCACCACCGACACGCTCGACCTGCCGCAAATGCAGCTCGACAACACCGTCACCGGTTCCGTGCCGCCGATGCGTCCGGCGATCAGCGTCGACAAGAACGTCACCGCCCCGGACGTCATGTACGCCTCGCTTACCGACGGCGGCTTCGAGGTGCCTGCGGTGCCGTGGCAGAAGGTCAAGCCGCAGTTCCGCCGCCAGATCGTCGTCGACAAGACCGGCGAGGCGCCCGGCACCATCGTCGTGCATCTCGAGGAGCGCATGCTCTATCTCGTCCAGCCGGGGGGCGACGCCATCCGCTACGGCGTCGGCATCGGCAAGGACGGTTTCCGCTGGTCGGGCCGCGCCAATATCCAGTATGGCCGCGAATGGCCGGTCTGGACGCCGCCGCCGGAAATGATCCAGCGCAAGCCGGAACTGGTGAAATGGCAGGGCGGCCAGCCCGGCGGCCTCACCAATCCGCTCGGCGCTCGGGCGCTCTACATCTACCAGAACGGCAAGGACACCGGCTACCGCATCCACGGCTCGCCCGAATGGTGGAGCATCGGCCAGGCGATGTCGTCGGGCTGCGTGCGCCTGATCAACCAGGACATCATCGACCTCTACAGCCGCGTTTCCAAGAAGAACCCGGTCGTCGTGGTCTGATCGGGTCCGTCGGCCCACTCTTCCGTTGCGCGATGCCGCAAGACAGGCGAAGGTGCCCTGAAAACTTCGGGAGAGAACGAGCATGGCTGGAACCTTCGTCATCGCGCAGGGCGGCGGCCCGACCGCCGTCATCAACCAGACGGTCGTCGGCGCCACGCTGGAAATCCGCAAGCGTCATCCCGGCGCCAGGGTGCTGGGCTCGATCCATGGTGTGCGCGGCATCCGCGACGGCAACTATGTCGATCTCTCCGCCATCCCCGAGGATCGGCTGCGGCTGATCGCCGGCACGCCAAGCGCCGCCCTTGGCTCGACCCGCGACAAGCCGGACGCCGCCTATTGCGAGGTCATCCTCAACGGCCTGAAGAAGGTCGGCGCCGACGCCTTCATCTATATCGGCGGCAACGACACCTCGGGCACGCAGCAGATCCTGACCGATGCCGCCGGCGGCTCGATCGCCTTCGTGCATGCGCCGAAGACCATCGACAACGACCTTGAGGAGAACGACCACACGCCGGGCTTCATCTCGGCGGCCGAGTTCGTCGCAGGCGCCTTTCTCTCCGTCGACCTCGATTTCCGCGCCTTGCCCGGCATCTATGTAGGCATCGTCATGGGCCGGCATGCGGGCTTCCTCACCGCCGCAGCGGCCGCCTGGCAGCTCGATCCCGACAGCGGCCCGCATCTGGTCTACGTGCCGGAGCGCGCCTTCTCGGCGAAGCGCTTCATCGATGAAGTGCGCGAGAAGCTGGACCGCCACAAGCGCTGCATCGTCGCCGTCTCGGAAGGCGTCAGCACCGCCGACGGCAAGGCGCTGGTCGAAAGCCTGGTGCCGCCGGAGAAGCTTGAGCGCGATCAGCACGGCAACGTCAAGCTGTCGGGCAGCGACCTGCCGGCGGCGCTCGAACGAGCCCTGGCCGAAGGCCTGCCCGGCAAGCGCGCACGCGTCGATGCTTTAGGCTACATGCCGCGCGGCTATGTCGGCGCCATCAGCGCCGTCGACGCCCAGGAGGCTTTCGACGCCGGCGCCTTCGCGATCGCCGTCGCCGGGGAAGGTGGCGGCTCGGTTGCGATCCAGTATGATGGGTCGAAGACCGTGCTGAAAAAGGTGCCGCTGAAGGCGGTGGCCGGCAAGACCCGCCATATGCCCGACGATTTCATGCAGCCGGACGCCAACCAGCTTTCAGACGCGGGCATGGCCTATCTGAAGCGTCTCGTGCCGGAAAAGTACAAGGTAGGGAAGCCGTTCGTCTGATGGGCGGTCCGATGCCCGAGCTTGAGGTCGGCGACTGGTTCGGCAAGGCGACAGTCGATGCCGGCACGACGGTGTTGACCGAGCCCTTCGTGCATGATTTCGTGCGCGCCAATATCTGGCATTTGAAAGGCCGCGATGCGGACCTTCTGGTCGACACCGGCATGGGCATCCGTCCGCTGGCGCCTGAGGTCGACACGCCGCCCGGCAAGCCGCTCATCGTCGTTGCCACGCACATCCATCTCGACCATGTCGGCTCGCTGCACGAATTTCCTCTCAGGATGGGACCGAAGGTCAGCGCGGCTAAGTTCGACGGCATGGATGATACCGTCACCTACGCCTACATGTTCTACAATCTCGACGGCGCCGTCTCGAAACTGCCGGCACCGGACTGGAAGGCGGCCGACTATCGCATTCCTTCCGCGCCGCTGACCCGCGCGCTCGACGAGGGCGATGTCGTCGATCTCGGCGACCGGAAGTTCCGTGTGCTGCATCTGCCCGGACACTCGCCCGATTCCATCGCGCTCTTCGACGAGATCGACGGCCTCTTCTTTGCAGGCGACGCGATCTATGACGGCATGC
>NZ_RZSA01000939.1:0-2520 GCF_003998075.1 Mesorhizobium sp. M2A.F.Ca.ET.037.01.1.1
GTGAGGCCCGATTTCACCGATTTCGGCTCTTCTTCGAGGATGTCCTCGCCAGGACGGGCGGCAGCATCGTCGGATTTGATCAGCAGCCAGTTGTCGCGCTTCTCGCCGGGGCGCGGCCTCAGCCTGACCAGATGCCAGCGGCCGTTGAGCTTGTGGCCCTCGAGATCGAAGTCGATATGGCCCTTCTTCATGCCCTGAGCGGGATCGCCATCCGGCACCCATCTGCCTTCGTCCCAGACCAGGACCGAGCCGCCGCCATACTGGCCCTTCGGAATGGTGCCTTCGAAGGAGGCGTAGTCGATCGGGTGATCCTCGACATGCACGGCCAGCCGCTTCTCATGCGGGTCGAGGCTCGGGCCGCGCGTCACCGCCCAGCTCCACAGCACGCCGTCATGCTCCAGGCGGAAATCGTAATGAAGCCGCGTCGCGGCATGCTTCTGGACGACGAAGATGCCGCCGCCCTGCTTGCCGCGCTTTACCTTACCGGCCGGCTCGGCGGTTTTCTTGAAGTCGCGCTTGGCGTGATATTGTTCGAGGCTCGCCATTGCGTGCTCCTATGCGGACTTGCGCTTCGGCGCGGCCTTGGCCTTCGTTCGTTTCGCCGGCGCTTTGGACGATGCCTTGCCGGCTTTGCCGTCGTCGGCGTTGAGGCTCTTCTTCAGCGCGTCGAACAGGTTAACGACATTGGACGGTTTCGGCGATGCCTTGGCCTTCGGCGCTTTTCTCCCGGCCTTCCTGGAGCGGACCAGCTCGAGCAGCGATTCCTCGTAGCGATCCCTGAACTTTGCAGGGTCGAACTTCGCTTTCCTCTTGTCTATGATAGTCTCGGCCAGCCCGACCATCTCGCCGTCCAGCTTCGCGGACTGGATATCGGCGAAGATCTGGGATGCTTCGCGCACCGTGTCTCCGTAGCGCAGCGTCGTCAGCAGCATGCCTTTGCCGAACGGCTCGATCATCGCCGGGCGTTCGCGCTGATAAAGCACGATGCTCGCGAGGCCGGCCATCTTCTTCTCGGCCAACGCATCGCGAATGACGGCGAAGGCCTCCTGCGAAACCTTGTCTGCCGGCGAGACATAATAGGGCGTGTCGAGATAGACCTGATCGATCGAAGCCTTGTCGACAAAGCCGTCGAGATCAAGCGTGTGCGAGGATTCGATCTGCACCGCCTCGATATCCTCGTCCTCGATGCGGATGAAGTCGTCCTTGCCGACCTCGAAACCCCTGACCTCCTCATCCTCTTCCAGCGGTTTTTGGCTTTTCTGGTCGACATAGACACGCCGGACCCTGTTGCCGGTCTTGCGGTTGAGGATGTGGAAGGACACCTTTTCGGCGTGGGTGACGACGTTGCTCAGTTGGATGGCGCAGGTGACCAGTGAAAGCTTGAGATAACCGCTCCAGGCGGGGCGCGGCGCCATGACGAACACTCCTTGCAGCATCGGGGGCAACATCGGACAAACCGAAACGGCCGGAACGCCGCTTCGGTTCCCGGGGACGGGAAGGCCGACGCCATGCGCCGGCCTTATCAGCAGCTACTCGGCCGCCTGCAGGTTGACCTTGCTTTCGGCGATCTCGGTGAGCTTGCGGTCGGTCGCCTCTTCTTCCTTGAGGTTCTTGGCCAGCACATTGGCACAATCGCTGCGGCCGAGCTGCTTGGCCCACGCGATCAGCGTGCCGTAGCGCGTTATCTCATAGTGCTCGACGGCCTGCGCCGAGGCGATCAACGCGGCATCGAGGACCTCCTTGTCGTCGACATCGCCGCTCACCTCGTCGGCCTCCGCGAGGATGCCGTCGATGGCCGGGCAGTTGACGGTCTTGGCCTTGACGCCATGCAGCTCGAACACCTGCTCGACCCGCTCGATGTGACCCTTGGTCTGCGTGAGATGCTTCTCAAAGCCGGCTTTCAATTGCGGATCGGTCGCCTTGTCGATCATCTTCGGCAGCGATTTTTCGATCTCCTTCTCGGCATAATAGATGTCGCGCAGCGTGTGGATGAAGAGATCGTCCAGCGTCTTGATGTCTTTCGAAAAGAAGCCCATGGCGGTTGCCTTTCCATGTTTCGCATTGTCGGGAAGTTGCGCGGCGGACAGCCGTCAACATGGCCGGGTTCATCCCGGCCCTTGCGGATCAACGTCGTCTTCCGGGACAGGTTCCTGTCCGCCCGGACCCGAGAAAGGAAATTTCCTGCCGTCGGACGAAGGTGAAACGGAAGCGCGGCCAAGCGACATCGGAACGAAACATATGTGATGCAAAAGTCACACGACGCGGAAAGGCGACGAAAGGCACCGAAACACCGCGAATCAGCCGCAATCCGGCCACGATGCAACGAGTTTCGGACCAGAAATTAACATCACGTTCACCGACTATTCACGCCTCGACGCTATGCTCTCGAACAATTCGGACGGGACATCCGAAAGCGGGACAGGGACAGTTAAAATGAACTTCTGGAACCACATTACAGGCTACGCCGCCGCCATTCGCGAATTCGTTGCGCCGACCTACCGGCCGGAGCGCTATTACATG
>NZ_RZSA01000093.1:0-11228 GCF_003998075.1 Mesorhizobium sp. M2A.F.Ca.ET.037.01.1.1
GGGCAAGCGCATCGCCGGCTGCGAGGCGAGGACGCCCCGGTTTGTCCGGGCGTCCTCGGATACGCACGCCCGCAAAGCGTTTGCTTCCCGGCGTATATCGGCTTGCCGTCCGCAGTCGCCGCGCCAGATGATAGCGGCGGCTGAAGCCGCGCCGGGCGCTCTTTCGGGGGTCAGGCGCCGCTCCACATCGCATCCGGCACCACGACCAGCTTGCCGACGAAGTCCTTGCCCATGAAGTCGGTCTGGGCGCGGTGGAAGTCCGAGAGCTTGTAGACGCCGCCGACCAGCGGCTTGATCTTCTTTTCCTCGATGTAGCGGACAATGCGGCGGAAGTCGGCGCGCGTGCCTTGGCTCGAGCCGTGGAGCTGGAGCTGCTTCAGATACATGGTGCGGAGATCGAGCTGCACGACCGGGCCGGCGATCGCTCCGGCAGTCGTGTAGCGGCCCTCGGGCCGCAGGATGCGCAGCAGGTCGTTGAAGATGGCGCCACCGACGAGGTCGGCGACCACGTCGATGGGCTGGCCGCCCGTCGCTTCGTTGACGGCGGCGAGCAGGTCGGCCACGCCGCGCGTGATCACCTTCTCGGCGCCGATGTCGAGCACAGCCTGCTCCTTGCCCTTGCCGACGACGGCATAGGGGATGGCGCCGCGCGCCCTGGCCAGTTGCACGATGCCTGAGCCGACGCCACCGGAGGCGCCGGTGACCAAGACGCGCTCGCCGGCCCTGAGCGCAGCACGCTCCAGCATCTGCTCGCCGGTGAGATAGGCGCAGCAGAAGGTGGCGAGCTCGACATCGCTCAAGTCGGTGTCGACGACATGCGCGTTCTCAGCCGGCAGCGCCTGGTATTCGGCATAACCGCCGTCGCGGCCGTGGCCCATATAGTCGATGTCGGCCAGCGAATCGTCGTCGCGGTTGTAGATCGAGAAGTCGACCATGACCCGTTCGCCGATGCGGCTCGCCGGCACGCCGTCGCCGATAGCGACAATTGTACCCACCGTGTCGGTGCCCTGGATGCGCGGGAAGGTCAGCGTGTTGCCCTGGCGGCGCCAGGTCGAGACGGCTGCGGCATTCTCCTCCGTGCCATAGGCGCCCTGGCGCACCCAGACATCGGTGTTGTTCATGCCGCAGGCGCTGACCTTGACCAGCACTTCGCCGGCGGCGGGTGCCGGCACCTTCACATCGGTGCGGTAGACGAGCTTCTCCAGGCCGCCATGGCCGGTAAGCTGGACGGCGGCCATGGTGGCGGGAACGGTTCTGGTCATGGCATTCATATCACTTCTCGGATGTCGCTTCTCAGATGCTCGCAAAAACGCTGTTCACAGCGTCGGCGGTCTTGGCGACGACGATGTCGGCCTCCTCGCGCGTCAGGCAGAGCGGCGGCGCGAAGCCGAGGATGTCGCCCTGCGGCATGGCGCGGCCTATGACGCCGCTGGCGGCCAGCGCGGTCGCAATCTGCGGCCCGGCCTTCAGCGCCGGATCGAAGAACACGCGGTCGTCGCGGTCCTTGACGAACTCGACCGCGGCCAGCATGCCGTCGCCGCGCACCTCACCGACATTCTTGTGGCCGCCGACGGCCCTGGCGAGCTCGGCGCGAAAGTAAGCGCCCACCTCCCCGGCATTCCTGACCAGATCCATCTCGTCGATCAGCTCGAGATTGGCAACGCCCGCGGCGACGCAGATCGGGTGCGCCGAGTAGGTCCAGCCATGGCCGAGCGATCCAAGCTTGTCGGATCCCTTGACCAGCACCTGCCAGACCTTGTCGGAGACGATGACGCCGGAGAGCGGCGCATAGGCCGAGGTCAGGCCCTTGGCGATGGTGATCAGGTCCGGCTTGATGCCGTAATGGTCGGAGCCGAACATCGTGCCGAGACGACCGAAGCCGGTCACCACCTCGTCGGCGACGAGCAGCACGTCATATTTGTTCAGCACGGCCTGGATCTTCTGCCAGTAGCCGGCCGGCGGCGGCACGATGCCACCGGTGCCGAGGATCGGCTCACCGATGAAGGCCGCGACCGTATCAGGGCCTTCGGCGAGGATCATCTCCTCGAGCTTGTCGGCGCAATGCTGCGAGAACTGCTCTTCGCTCATCGAGCGGTCGGCGCGGCGGAAATAATAGGGCGCCTCGGTGTGCAGGATCGGCGCGCGCGGCAGATCGAAGGCATTGTGGAACAGCTCCAACCCGGTCAGCGACCCGGTCATCACGCCGGAACCGTGATAGCCGCGCCAGCGCGAGATGATCTTCTTCTTCTCGGGACGACCCAAGACGTTGTTGTAATACCAGATCAGCTTGATGTTGGTCTCGTTGGCATCGGAGCCGGAGAGGCCGAAATAGACCCTCGACATGCCCTTCGGCGCGCGATCGATGATCATCTTGGCAAGCGTGATCGAGGCCTCGGTGCCGTGGCCGACATAGGCGTGATAGTAGGCGAGATTCCGGGCCTGTTCGGCAATGGCGTCGGCGATCTTCTGGCGGCCATAGCCGACATTGACGCAGTAGAGGCCGGCGAAGGCATCGATGCTCTTCTTGCCGGTGTTGTCCCAGACGGTGACGCCTTCGCCGCCGGCCATGATGCGGGCCGGCGATTCACCGCGCGCGTGCGTGCCCATATGCGTCGAGGGATGGAAGAAGTGGTCGCGATCCCAGGCGGAGAGTTCGTTGGACTGTTCGAGCATTTTTTGACTCCTGACGAGAATGAGGGCCTGCGCAGCTTAGGCTACATCGAGGCAGAGGTATTTGAGGTCCGTAAAGGCTTCGAGGCCGTGGCGCGAGCCTTCGCGGCCGATGCCGGATTGCTTGACGCCGCCGAACGGGATCGGCGCGCCGGTGATCTTGACGCGGTTGATCGCGACCATGCCGTAGTCCAGCGCACGCCCCATGCGCGCCTGCCGCGCGCCGTTCTCGGTGACGACATAGGCGACGAGGCCATATTCGGTGGCATTGGCGCGGGCGACGACTTCGCCCTCGTCGTCGAACGGAGTGACGTCGGCGACAGGCCCAAAAGTTTCCTCGCGCATGATCAGCGCTTCGTCCGGCACATCGACAAGCAGCGTCGGCTGGTAGAACAGCGGGCCGGCAGCGTGACGCTTGCCACCGGTCAGGCAGCGCGCGCCATGAGCGATTGCGTCGGCGACCTGTTCCTCGATCTTCTTGACCGCGCGCTCATGCATCAACGGCCCGATCTCGGCGTCCGCGGATAGCCCGTTGCCGACGCGAAGCTGCTCGATGCGGTGCGCGAAGGCGGCGCAAAAGCGGTCGTAGATCGGCCGCTGCACATAGATGCGGTTGGCGGCGAGACAGTCCTGGCCGGAGGTGGCGAATTTGGCGTCGAGCGCGATGGTCACCGCCCTGTCGATGTCGGCATCGTCGAACACGATCAGCGGCGCATGGCCGCCGAGCTCCATGACCAGGCGCTTCATCGTCGCAGCACTTTGCGCGGCGATCAGCCGGCCGACTTCGGTCGAGCCGGTGAAGCTCATGGCGCGGACCCTGGCGTCGGCGCACATGGCGCCAACGATGGTGCGCGCGTCGCCGGTGATGACGTTGAAGACACCGGCCGGCAACCCGGCGCGCTCGCCAAGTTCCGCCAGCGCCAGGGCCGACAGCGGCGTTTCGGAGGACGGATGCGCCACCACCGTGCAGCCGGCGGCAAGCGCGGCCGCGGCCTTGCGGGTGAGCATCGCCGACGGAAAATTCCACGGCGTGACGACGCCGACCACGCCGAGCGGCTCGCGGCGCACCGACATCTCGGCGTTCGGCAGATGGCTGGTGACGCTTTCGGCGTTGAGGCGTTTCGCTTCCTCGGCATACCACTCGACGAAGGAGGCGGCGTAGTCGATTTCGCTCAGCGATTCCTTCAGCGGCTTGCCCTGCTCGAGCGTCATCAGCAGCGCCAGATCGTCCTTGGCGGCGATGATCAGATCGAACCATTTTCGCAAGATTTTCGAGCGCTCCTGCGGCAACAGCGCCCGCCAGCCGGGATACGCGCGGGATGCAGCGTTGATCGCCTTCGTCGTCTGGGCGGCATCGAGTGCCGCCACAAAGGCGATGGTAGCGCCGGTCGCCGGATCGGTGACCTCGAAACTTGCCGCCGCCTCGCTTGCCGTCCAGTGGCCGTCGACATAGGCGAGCGCGCGCAACAGGCGGCGATCGGCGAGGCGGTCGAGCGCTTCATGGTGGTTGGTGCGGGCAAAATGCGCGGACATCAGTCAAGTCTCCCGGTGTCGAGGCGATAGGGAGAGACTAGACGCGCGATCGAGACAAAGAGGCTGTTTCGGCGGTCCGATGTAGAGAGATTGTCTCTATTTGTCCGGGAGAGCAGGTCGATCTCTCTAGCTTGCCAGCTGGCGGGTGCCACCAAACGGTGAAAATTGGCCGAGGCTCCTCAGCCTCGTCATCCTTGGGCGAAGCAGGAGCGCAGCTCCGTCGCGGAGACCCAAGGATCCATGCCGTTACCTTGATCGAAGGGCGCAGCGGCACAGAATTCTGCACCGTCGCAATGCCTTAGCGTCGGCATGGATCCTCGGGTCTGCGCCGCGTCGCTTCGCTCCTTGCTCCGCCCGTGGATGACGAAGTGCGGACGTTTCGGCTAATCTCCACGCTGATCGCGAGGCCGACTCACCCTTGCTCCGGCAGCAGGTCGGCCACCGGCAGCACGGTCTCGTCCTTGACCGTCTTGGTGACGATGTAGGTGAAGTAGCGGTCGATGCCGATCTCGCGTTCGAGCAGACCGTCGACCAGCCGCTGATAGGCGTCGATGTCGCGCGCCATGACCTTCAGCACGTAATCGACGCCGCCGCCTACCGACCAGCAGGCGACGATCTCCGGGACATCCCGCACCACCCGCTCGAACCGGTCGAAGTCGGCCTGGCGATGGTTGGCCAGCGTCACCTCCATCAGCACGGTCGCCACCGGCGCGATGACGCGCATGGCGATCGCGGCGTGATAGCCGGTGACGATGCCGGCTTTCTCCAGCTTGCGCAGCCGCATCCAGCACGGCGTCGGCGACAGGCCGACCTTCTCGGCCAGCGCCAGCTTGGTGATGCGCCCGTCGCGTTGGATGGCGTCGAGAATCCTGAGGTCGATCGGATCGAGCTTCGCTGCCGCCATGCGGTATCCGCCTTTCGTTCAGGACACCATGACGATGCATTATTTCGATTGTCAATTGCACTGATTTCGATCTCTAATAAGTCATGACATTATGGCAGCCAGATCCTGCTCTCATTCGCCGCCCGGCCTATCTCTCGCTGGCCGACCAGTTCGCCCGCGCCATCCATGACGGGCGGCTGGCCAACGGCACGCGGCTGCCGACGCACCGCCGGCTGGCGGACGATCTGAAGCTTTCGGTGCAGACCGTCAGCCGCGCTTATGAGGAATTGATCCGCCGCGGCCTGATTTCCGGCGAGGTCGGCCGCGGCAGCTTCGTGCAGACGCAGCGCCGGGAACCGGAGCCGCCGTACATTCCGGAGCGGCTGGGCGAGGTCATCGACCTTTCCATCCTGAAGCCGGTCTGCGAGCCGATGCATCTGGAAAAACTGAAGCAGGCGCTGGGCTGGCTCGCCGAGAACCTGCCGTCAAGCTCGGCCCTGTCGTTCCGGCCGAACATGGTTTTCCCGCGCCACCGCGCGGTGGCTGTCGAGTGGTTGAAGCTTTGCGGGCTGGAGGCGTCGCCGCAGAACATCAGCCTCACAAACGGCGCCACCGCCGGCATGACGGTGGCGCTGATGAGCGTGGCGCCACCCGGCTCGACGGTCGCGACGGAGGCGATCGGCCACCACACGCTGGTGCCACTTGCGCGCTATCTTGGCTTCAACCTGGAAGGGCTACCGATCGACGGCAACGGGCTGATCCCCGAGGCGCTCGACGAGGCCTGCCGTCTCTCGGACATTCGCGCCGTCTTCGTGCAGCCCTCGGTGATCAACCCCACGGCGACCCTGATGGACGCCGCCCGCCGCGAGCAGATCGCCGCGGTCGCGCGCAAGCACGACATCGCCATCATCGAGAACGACGTGCTGGGGCCGCTGGTCGAAGGCCGGCCGCCGGCGGTCGCCGCGTTTGCGCCGGAGCGGACGCTCTACGTCACCTCCTTCACCAAGATCACCGTGCCCGGCCTGCGCATCGGTTATCTGGCGGTGCCGGACCGCTATGTCGCCGCCGTCGCCAACCGCCACCTCGTCTCGAACTGGATGGCGACCCCGATGGTGGCGGAGATCGCCACGCGCTGGGTGAACGACGGCACGGCGATGGAACTGGTCAACTGGCAGCGCGCGGCGCTGAGGCGACGCCAGGAGATTGCCGCCGAAATGCTGGCGGGCGTCGATTACCGCGTCCATCGCGACGGGCTGCATCTGTGGCTCGAGCTGCCGGGCGACCGCGCCGAGGAAAGCTTTGTCTCTCAAGCGCGCCTGCGCGGCGTGGCGATCGCGCCGGGCACTTCGTTCCGCATCGCTGACACGCCATGGCATCCGGCCGTGCGCATCTCGCTCGGATCGACCACAGAGGGGGAACTGCGGGTGGGCCTGAGCGTTGTCGCCAAGCTGCTGCTCGGCGATCCGGAGCATCTCCTGCTCGCCATCTGATGCACAAAAGGAGTCCAGATTGCCCTGAAATTGTGCCGCGCCGGAAATATTGTCATGATATTATTTTCCTAATTGACATGATTTGGTACGTTTCGCATCGTTAAGGGCATAGGCTTCTCCAGCAACGGGGAAATGGATTGCCCGCGCCCATCATCAAGGTCGATGTGATTTCGAAGAGCTTCGGCACCTTCAAGGTGCTGGACGGTTTGTCGATGCAGGTGATGCCCGGCGAGAAGCTGGCGCTGATCGGTCCGTCCGGCTCCGGCAAGACGACGATCCTGCGCATCCTGATGACCTTGGAGAAGATCGACGGCGGCCACATCCAGGTCGATGGCGAGCAGCTCTACCACATGAAGCGCAACGGCCAGCTGCTGCCGGCCGACGAGCGCCACCTGGCCAGGATGCGACAGAAGATCGGCATGGTCTTCCAGCTCTTCAATCTCTTTCCGCACAAATGCGTCATGGACAACGTGACGCTGGCGCCGATGCTGACCAAGGGCGTCGCGCGCGCCGCCGCCGAGAAACGGGCGATGGAACTGCTCGACATGGTGGGCCTCGCCGACAAGGCGAAAGCGATGCCGGCGCAGCTCTCCGGCGGCCAGAAGCAGCGCGTGGCGATCGCGCGCGCGTTGGCGCTGTCGCCCAAGATCATGCTGTTCGACGAGGTCACCTCGGCGCTCGACCCGGAGCTGGTCGAGGAGGTGCTCAACGTCATGCGCAAGCTCGCGGCCGAGACCGACATGACGATGCTTCTGGTCACCCATGAGATGGGCTTCGCCCACGACTTCGCCGACCGCGTGCTGTTCTTCGACCGCGGCAGGATCGTCGAGGAAGGCAAGCCCGATGAGATTTTCCGCCATCCCAAGCAGGAAAGAACGCAGAGCTTCCTGAAGAAGATCATCGCGGCCGGACATCGCGTCTGACCGCTATGCAGACGGGCGGCGCAAGCTGTCCACGGGCGGCCCAAGGCCGTCCCGAACCGAGCAGACCAATAACAGAAACAAGGAGTTGGGAACGATGAAGAAACTTGGGATTCTGGCTGGCGTCGCCGGCCTCGCAGTGAGCACGATGCTGCTCGCCTCCGGCGCGCGTTCGGCCGACGATGCAAAGCTGGAGCAGCTCAAGCAGCAGGGCTTTGCCCGCGTCGCCATCGCCAACGAGCCGCCCTATACGGCGGTGGCCGCCGACGGCAAGGTCTCGGGCGCGGCGCCGGACGTGGCGCGCGAGATCTTCAAGCGTCTCGGCGTCAACGACATCGTCGCCTCCATCTCCGAATATGGCGCCATGATCCCCGGCTTGCAGGCCGGCCGCTTCGACGTCGTCACCGCCGGCCTGTTCATGAAGCCGGAGCGTTGCGCGGCGGTCGCCTATTCCGAACCGGTGCTGTGCGACGCCGAGGCGATGCTGGTGAAGAAGGGCAATCCGAAAGGCTTCAAGAGCTATGAGGATATCGCCAAGGACAGCTCCGCCACCGTCGGCGCGCCCGGCGGCGGCACCGAGGAGAAGCTGGCGCTCAATGCCGGCGTGCCGCGCGATCGCGTGGTCGTCGTGCCGGACGGCCAGAGCGGCCTGAAGATGGTGCAGGACGGCCGCATCGACGCCTATTCGCTGCCGGTTCTGTCGATCAACGACCTGATGAAGAAGGCCAATGATCCGAACCTCGAAGTGATCGCGCCGGTGCAGGGCGCTCCGGTCTATTGCGACGGCGCCGCTTTCAAGAAGGGCGACGAGGCGCTGCGCGACGCCTATGACGTCGAGCTCGCCAAGCTGAAGAAGTCCGGCGAGTTCGCCAAGATCATCGAGCCCTACGGCTTCTCCGCCAAGGCGGCGATGTCGACGACCCGCGAGAAGCTCTGCGCGGCGAAGTAAGGCGCTCTTTGCCTTCTCGTCGCTTGCGGGGAGAAGGTGTCACGAAGTGACGGATGAGGGGCGGCGCCAAGATATCAGAAGCTGGCTCCGCCCCTCATCTGCCTGCCGGCTTTCGTCGCTCGAAAAGCCAAGCAATTGGCTTTTCGTTCGCTGCGCGAACCGCTCCTCAACTCCCCGTGAACGGGGAGAAGGGACTTGACGCGGCTGCCCCGCACAACCGCAAACGATAGGAAATTTTACACTCAGATGACCCAGTGGTCCGGCTATCTCGGCCTGATATTGCAGGGAGCGCTTGTCACCATCGAGCTGACGCTGATGGGGTCGGTGCTCGCGCTGATCATGGCTTTCCTTGCCGGCATGGGGCGCGTGTCGCGCTTCTTCATCCTGCGCGCGATCGCCACGGCCTATATCGAATTCTTCCGCGGCACCTCGATCTTCGTGCAGCTGTTCTGGGCCTATTTCGTCCTTCCTTTCGCCGGCCTGTCGCTGACCCCACTGCAGGCCGGCGTGCTGGCGCTGGGCTTGAATGTCGGCGCCTATGCGGCGGAAGTTGTGCGCGGCGCCATCCTGTCGGTCGGCCGCGAGCAATATGAGGCCTGCACGGCGCTCAATCTCGGCCGCTGGCAGGGCATGCGGCACGTGATCCTGCCGCAGGCGCTGCTGGTCATGCTGCCGACCTTCGGCAACAACGCGATCGAGCTGCTCAAGGCGACCTCGGTCGTCTCGCTGATCTCGCTCGCCGACCTGACCTTCCAGGCGCAGGTGGTGCGTTCGCAGACCGGCAGCACGCTGATGCCGTTCCTATCCGTGCTGATCATCTATTTCGCGCTGGCGCTAATCATCTCCTGGGGCGTGCGGACGCTGGAACGCCGCATGGCGCGCGGGCTTGATGGGGTGCGCGTCTGATGGATTGGGCCAAATAATGGACTGGGATTGGAACTTCGTCTGGGAGATCATGCCGACCCTGATCCAGGGCGTGAAGATCACCATATTGGCAACCATTCTGGGCTCGATCCTGGCGGCGATCGTGGGGCTCGGGATTGCGCTTGCGCGGCGCTCGGAGAACCGGCTCGTCGCGCGCAGCATCGGCTGGTTCGCCGAGTTCATCCGCGGCACGCCGCTTCTGGTGCAGCTCTATTTCATCTTCTACGTGCTGCCCGATATCGGCATCCTGTTGCCGCCGCTGGTGGCCGGCGTGATCGGGCTTGGGCTGCACTACGGAACCTATACTGCCGAGGTCTACCGCGCCGGCATCGACAACGTGCCGCGCGGCCAGTGGGAGGCGGCCAAGGCCTGCAATCTCAACGGACGCCACACCTGGACGCATATCATCCTGCCGCAGGCGATCCCGCCGATGATCCCGGCCCTGGCCAACTATTTCATCGCCATGTTCAAGGAGACGCCGCTGCTTTCGGCGATCACAGTGCTTGAACTGATGAACCAGGCGAAGAGCGTCGCCAACACCTACTACCGCTACATCGAGCCGATGACGCTGGTCGGCGCCTTCTTCCTCGTCATCAGCCTCTGCTCCGTCGTGCTGTTGCGCTGGCTGGAGCATCGCTACGGCAGGATCGAAAGATGAAAGTCATGAAAGCATTGCCCGAGATCCGGCTCGAAACGGCGCGCCCCGCGCTTGACGCGCGTCCGCTGGAAAAGCGCGTCGGACTGATCGCTTTAGCCACCGACCACACCAGCGAGGTGGACTTCCACCGCATGGTGGCGAGCGAGCGGATCGGCGTCTATGTCGCACGCATTCCCTACGCCAATCCAACGACGCCGGAGAATTTGCGCAAGATGCAGCCTTCGCTTTCGGCGGGGGCGGCGCAGATCCTGCCGGACGAGACGCTCGATGCCGTCTGCTACTCCTGCACGTCTGCTTCGGTGGGGATCGGTGACGCCGAGATCGAACAAGCGATCCAGGTGGCCAAGCCCGGCGTGCCCGTGATCACGCCGCCGATGGCTGGTATGCGCGGCCTGAACGCTTTTGGGGTGAAGCGCATCAGCATTCTAACCCCATACACCGTCGAGACCAGCCGGCCGATGGCGGCCTATTTCGCCGCGCAGGGCTTCGACATCCAGAGCTTCACTTGCCTCGGCTTCGAGGATGACCGCGAGATGGCCCGCATCAGGCCGGCGTCCCTCGTCGAGATGGCGCGCAAGGTCACGCATCCACAGGCCGATGCGCTGTTCGTCTCCTGCACCGCGCTGCGCGCCGCGCTCGCGGTGCCGGGTATGGAAGAGGCGATCGGGCGTCCGGTCGTCACCAGCAACCAGGCGAGCGCCTGGAACTGCCTGCGGCTCTGCGGCGACGAGACGCCGCGACCTGAGTTCGGCCGCTTGTGGACCAAGCCGCTGGCCCAGTGATCGTAATGCCCGTGATCGAGATGCCAGTTACGCTTCAGCATATTCGCGCCGCGCGCGAACGCATTGCCGGCAAGGTCGAGCGGACGGCTTGCGTGCTGTCGCAAAACCTGTCGGAGCGCGTGGGGCATCCTGTTCATCTCAAGCTTGAGCACCACCAGACCACCGGCGCCTTCAAGCTGCGCGGCGCCTCCAACGCGATTGCGGCATTGAGCCCGGACGAAAAATCGCGCGGCGTCGTCGCCGCCTCGACCGGGAATCACGGCCGCGCGCTGGCGCATGCGGCCAAGCTGAAAGGCATGCGCGCGGTGATCTGCATGTCGAAGCTGGTGCCGGAGAACAAGCTCGATGCCATCCGCCGCCTGGGCGCCGAAGTGCGCATCGTTGGCAACAGCCAGGACGACGCCCAGCAGCAGGTCGAC
>NZ_RZSA01000940.1:0-2510 GCF_003998075.1 Mesorhizobium sp. M2A.F.Ca.ET.037.01.1.1
ACGATATCCGCTTCATCCGGCAGTATCTGAAGGTGATCGCCGAGAAGGACGAACGGCTGTCGACCGGCGCGCTTGTGCACGGCCGCGCCTATGTGGAGGCCTGCGCCGCCTGGCTGCCGGAGACGATGGCGCGGTATCTGCGAAACCTCAGGCTGATCAGCGAGTGCGAAAGCGCGATGATCGCGGCGGGGGTGAGGTTCGCCAAGTCGAGCGATGCCTGGTGAGGGCTTCCCTTTTCCCGTGCGGGGACCGAAGAAGCCCGCGCCGCAGACCCCTCAACCGGCCGGTTGCAACCCTCGGCTCATCGCCCCGGCAAATGCATCGTTTCACACAATCGCCAATTGGTGGACGCGGGTGAGCGGCCGGGCGTTAATTCCTGTCGGGTGAAGGAGGAATAGACGCATACCAGGGAGGAACACGTTTGATGCAACTGCAAATCGACATCGGCGCACTGCCCGAGGACCAGCCCTACGAAGTCACTTCATTTGCCAGAAAGCACGGACTGACGGTTCCTGTCGCGGATGCGGTGCTTTTCGCCAAGGGCCCGTCGCCCTCGCGGGCCGCCTGCGATACCGCGGCGCTTGCCCTTCTCTGCGCGGTCGCGCAATACGCCAGCAAGCAGGGAGGGCGCTAGCGATCGGCGGCGCCTTCCCTCTTCTTCCTCTTCCTACCAGCTGAACTGTAGCCCCGCATTGCCGCCGACCTGGCTGCCGGCGAAGGCGATGCCGAGCGTGCCGGTCAGGCGGCCGCCATGGAAGCCTTCGCTCAGCACGGCGGCGCCGGTGATGCCGAAGGCATTGGCGTCGCCGGCATTGCCCCAGTTGACGCGCAGGCCGAAATGCTCGCCCTGCGCGAGATCGGGCGCGGCGAGCGCGGCCGAGATCGAGGCGTTCTCGAAGGCGCGGGTGATGCGATTGTCGATGTCGTCGACATGGGCGGCCAATGCCGTCTTGCCGGTGACCGTCGTGGTGCCGCCCTCACTATCATCGACCGTTTGCTTCGTCTCGCCAGTCTGGGCGTTGATGCAGGTTTCGGTGCCCGGGCTGTAATAGTAATTGATGCCATAGGCTTGACAGTACCTGAGATAGTCGACCGCAGCCTCGGATGGCGACGCAAGGAGCGTTGCCGCGCCGAGCATTGCCGGCGCAAGAAGATATCTGAACATGATGCCCCCGGCCGCTCTTACCAGGTCAACTGCAGGCCGGCATTGCCGCCGACCGTCTTGCCGGAGAAAGCAACGGCCGCGGCGCCGGCCAACCGACCGTTGCCGCCAGGCATGAACCCCTCGCCCAACACCGCCGCTCCGGTGATGCCCATGGCGTTGGACTGACCGGCATTGCCCCAATTGACGCGGACGCCGAAATGCTCGCCCTTGTTCAGATCCGGGCTGGCCAGCGACGACGCTACCGAGGCACCCTCGAAGGCACGCTGGATGCGGTGATCTATGTCCTCGACCTTGCTTGCCAGCGCGGTCTTACCGACGACCGTGCCGCCGTCGGTTTCGCGACGCGTCTCACCCGTCTGGGTATTGATGCAGGTTTCGGTACCTGGGCTGTAATAGTAGTTGGTGCCGTACTGATCGCAGACGCGCACATATTCGACCGGATGCGGTTCGTCAGCCAAGGCCGGCATGGCCCAGCCGCCTGTTCCGGCCAGAAACGCAAACGAAATTAGACGGTTGATGCCCCGCATACCTAGTCCCCAAGTTGAAAGCCCGGCGGAAAAACGCATGGCAAAGCGCGGCGAGTCAAGCGGCCGGTCCGACCAAAGTCCGACTTTTATTGGGTATATTGAAGGGACACACTCAGTGTTGCCGGGATGACACAGAGATAGTTCGGGATAGTCAGTAAACCTCTCTCGTTGCCAAGTCTATACATTAACAATTTCTAATATAAATGATCGCTATCTATTGCAAATCGGCGACGCTTCTCAGGATCGTCGAAGGGCCCGACATGGCCGCGCCCTCACCTTCCGGCGGATCGAAAGAGGCTTGGCGGCAAACGACCGCCCAAACGGCTCAGGCCTTGGCTTTCGGTTTGGCAGCCTTTGCCTTGGCGGGGGCCTTGGCGGGCTTTTCCGCCTTGGCGGCTTTCGGCTTCTCGACCTTGGCGACAGCCGCCTTCTTCGGAGCTTTCTTCGGCTTGCCTGCCGCGTCGATCTCGGCGGTCGCCTGGTTCCAGTGCTCTTCGTGAGCACCTTCGGGCCGGCCGGCCTGCTCCCAGATCTCGTGCGCGCGTTGGCGAATGCGTTCGTGCCTGTCGTCCGTCACTGTCGCCTCCTAAGGTTGGGACGGGTTCCCCGGCGCGAACACTAGCGGAATTTTGACGCGGCGTCTTCGGTATCACGCATATTCGACCGACTTAGGCGGCAAATTCGCTCAGTGGCCGTCGGTGACGACCGCGATGCCGAGATGCGCTGCCTTCTTTGTGATCAATCCGGCCAAATCCGCGTCAGAGCGGTCGGTCCCGGTGCGCTTCCGCAGCAGCGAAATTGCCTCCTGCATGGACAGT
>NZ_RZSA01000941.1:0-2507 GCF_003998075.1 Mesorhizobium sp. M2A.F.Ca.ET.037.01.1.1
CATCAACGGCACGGTCCGCCCCGACCACGGCACCGGCACGGTGGTGCTGCTCGCCGGCGGCGCGATCAAGGGCGGCCGCGTCATCGCCGACTGGCCGGGACTGAAGCCGGCGCAGCTCTATGAAGGCCGCGACCTCGCGCCGACCAGCGATGTGCGCGCGGTGCTGAAGGGGCTGCTGGCGGATCAGTTCGGGCTGTCGGCGGCGGTGCTTGGCGACAAGGTGTTTCCGGAGTCGGCGGCCCTGAAGCCGATGCGGGATCTGGTGGCGTGAGCCTGGGTTTGCCGGTCAGAGATGGCTTCGGCGCCCTCTCAGTTCGTCATCCACGGGCGGAGCGGGAGCGAAGCGGACGCGGAGACCCGAGGATCCATTCCGTTACCTTCACCGAAGGGCGCGGCGGAGCAGAATTCTGAACCGTCGCAACGCCTCAACGTAACGGAATGGATCCTCGGGTCTGCGCTGCGTCGCTTCGCTCCTTGCTCCGCCCGTGGATGACGAGGCTGAGGGCCCGCTGCCAATCACGAACGCTGGCGCGGAGGTTTCGAACCTGTGCGTGGAGACCTTAGCCAAACCGCCCGCGCCGTTTCCGGCGCGGGCGTCCACGGCGATCCGGGAGCGATCATCAGCTCCAAAAACCGTGATGCCAGCGGCCGTGATACCAGAAGCCGGGATGCCAGTGGCGCACATGCATCGGGCGGATGATTACCCGGCCGTTCGGCACGCATCTGCCCCAGCGGTTCATGTGCCAACCGGGGCCGCAGCGCCAGCCGACGGTCTCGATCGGCAGCGGAGATGCGCTTGGCTTGACGAGCGGCATAGCCTCAGAGCCAACGGCGGACAGCGTCAATGTGCCGGCGGCCAGGGCGATGGACAGAAAGTATTTTGCGAACATGCGTTGTCTCCGTAATTCGACCCTACGTGCGTGAAACGGAGGATAGGCCGATTTCCGTCGGAGCGGTGTGGATCACATCTTCGTTAGCTCCTTCGACGGTACCGCCCCGCGGCGGTTCGGCACGCGTCGCCTCGCGGTTGCGCCGTTGAAATGGGATTGCCGCGGCCGCCGCCCAGTATCAAATTGATCCATATCAAGGAGCCACGAGGTCCTCCGCTCTAGGCTCCAGGTTGATAGAGGCCGATCGGCGGAGACCGGCCGAGGCGAGTTGAGACCAGGAGTTCATAGCGATGATGATCCGCACGCTCTCCACTTTGGAATGCACGAAATTGCTGGCGGCGAACCGCACTGGACATCTGGCATGCGTCAAGGACGGACAACCCTATGTCGTGCCCTTCAATTACGCCTATGCCGACAGCCACCTCTATGCGTTTTCGCTGCTCGGCAAGAAGGTCGACTGGATGCGGGCCAATCCCCTGGTGTGCGTACAAGTGGCGGAACGCACACAGGGGCGCGGGTGGAAAAGCGTGGTCGTCGACGGCCGCTATGAGGAACTGCCGGACCGGATCGGCCATAAGGTTCAGTGCGACCATGCGAGGGCAGTGTTGAGCAAGCACACCGACTGGTGGGAGCCCGGCGCGCTCAAGCCCGTCACGCCTCCCACCTCGGATAACATGCCGCACGTCTTTTTCCGGATCCTCGTCGAGCAGATTTCGGGACGGGAAGCCACCGAATAGACTGCGCCATTCGGCGCGAGCCGTGCCCCGAAGCGTCATCGCCAGCATTCGCGCTGCCGACATCCTTCGTGACGGCAACCCGATGGAGCAGCCGGGCTATTCGCCCAGCGTCGCCACCGTCTTCAGCGCGCCGTCCAGCATGTCGCCCTTCTCGTCCTTCAGCGCCGCCTCGCGCAGGAGGCGTAGCCAGTCGGCGGCGTCTTCGCGGCCCTTGAGCATCGGCAGCGCCGAAAGCACCCGGTCGAATTTCGACTGGGCACGGGCATGGGTGTCGCTGTAGCCCTTGATCAGCCGCCGGCAGTTCAGGATTTCGGTGGCCAAAGCGTAGTCCTGCCGCGCATGGCTGAGCGCCAATTCGTACCAGCGCTCGAGATGCTCGACTTCGACCTTGTGGCGCAGCAGGCGGCGGCGCCAGCGGCGCAGGCCGCCGATGAACCAGAGCATGGCGAAGCCGGTAAAGCTGTCGGTGCGGATGTGGCGGCCGCGATTGATGCGGCGGTCGAGGAAGGCGGCGAGTTTCGGCCGGCTCTCGATATAGCTGCCAAGGCTTGCCGGCATAGTGCCGCAGAATTCCTCGATGCGCGGATGGAAATATTCGGTGACCTGCAGGACCGAACCTTCCTTCACCCCGACCTCCTTGCGCACGCGCTTGTCGCGGGTCGAGCGCGTCTTGAGATCGGCGACGCGGATCATGTCGTCATAGCACATGGCGTTGGCGAGATGCTTTGCCGCGGCGGTGGACAGAGCATAGCCGCGCTCCGCATTGTCCAGCGCCACCGCCTTGTCCAGCCGGTGAAGATATTCGCCGCCATAGGCGACGTCCTGGTAGTCGACGACCTTCTTCAGGCCGCGTGCGGCCATGTCGTGCAGGGGCTGCGGC
>NZ_RZSA01000942.1:0-2500 GCF_003998075.1 Mesorhizobium sp. M2A.F.Ca.ET.037.01.1.1
CCCTGGGTGATCTGATTTTTAACCGTTTTCTGGCGTTGTAGTCAGGTTGTGTTGCGCGATTGCATCACGAATCGCTGAAATTGCACAACCTCGGTCGCTGAGCCAGGCCGCCACAAAAATGTGCGATTGGCCGGACATAGCGTTGCCGGGCAAGGGGATAATGGTTTATGGCTTCGGCCCGGACCGAAACGACGCCGAAGGGGCGGAATCCAAACATGTTTTTTTCGCGAGTTGGTCAATCGGTAACGCCGCGTCGGCGTGTTTTGCTGGCGCTGTCGGTGGTTGCTCCCGCGCTTATTCTTTCGGCCTGCATGTCCTCCGAGAAGGACGTCAACCTGGCGACCTATGTCGATCAGACCGAGCCGGCCGACGTCCTCTACAACCAGGGCCTGGCCAATATGAATGCCGGCCGCCTCGACGAGGCGAGCAAGAAGTTCGATGCGGTCGACCGCCAGCATCCCTATTCGGAATTCGCTCGCAAATCGATGGTGATGGGGGCTTTCGCCGACTATCGCGCCGGCAATTATGACGAGGCGATCGGCACCGCGAAGCGCTACCTGACGCTTTATCCGTCTACCGACGACGCCGCTTACGCGCAGTACATCATCGGCCTGAGCTATTACCGGCAGATCAAGGACGTCACCCAGGATCAGAAGGAGGCGCGTCAGACCATCCAGACCATGCAGGATCTGGTGACGCGCTGGCCGAATTCCGAATATGTCCCCGACGCCAAGGACAAGATCCGTTTCGCCAACGACCAGCTTGCCGGCAAGGAGATGCAGGTCGGCCGCTATTATCTCGAACGCCGCGAATACATCGCCGCCGTGAAGCGCTTCCGCACCGTGGTCGAGACCTATTCCAACACCCGCCATGTCGAGGAGGCGCTCGCGCGCCTGACCGAGTCCTATTATGCCATGGGCTTGACCTCGGAAGCGCAGACGGCCGCGGCGGTGCTCGGCACCAACTATCCGGACAGCCAGTGGTACAAGGATTCCTACAAGCTCCTGCAGAGCAACGGGCTTGAGCCGCGCGAGAATGCCGGATCGTGGATCTCTAAGGCCGGGAAGCTGATCACCGGCGCCTGAAGCTTGCGATGCTGTCCAGACTGTCGATCCGCGATATCGTCCTGATCGAGAAGCTGGACATCGACTTCCTGCCTGGGCTTTCGGTGCTGACGGGCGAAACCGGCGCCGGCAAATCCATCCTGCTCGATGCCTTGTCGCTGGCGCTCGGCGCGCGAGGCGACGCCTCGCTCGTGCGCCATGGCGCCGCGCAAGGCCAGGTCATCGCGGTGTTCGACGTGCCGCGCAACCATCCGGCGCGCGCGCTGCTAGCCGAAAACGACATCGAGGATGACGGCGATATCATCCTGCGCCGCGTGCAGACCGGCGACGGCCGCACCCGCGTCTTCGTCAACGACCAGCCGTCCAGCGTCACGCTGATGCGCGATGTCGGCCGCGCGCTGGTCGAGATTCATGGCCAGCATGACGAGCGCGCGCTGGTCGATCCCGGCGCGCATCGCGAATTGCTCGACAGTTTCGGCGGCCATCTGGGCGCCGTGCACGGCACGGGCGAAGCCTGGCGCTACTGGCGAAACTGCGAGCAGGAGCTTTCGCGGCATCGCGCCAAGGTCGAGGCGGCGGCGCGCGAGGCCGATTATCTGCGCGCTTCCGTGGCCGAGCTCGCGAAACTCGATCCGCAGCCGGGCGAGGAGACGGAGCTTGCCGAACTGCGCGCGCAGATGATGCGGGTCGAGAAGATCGCCGCCGAAATCCACGACGCGCAGGATGTGTTGTCGGGACCATCCTCGCCCTTACCGCAGCTTGCCAGCCTATTGCGCCGGCTGCAGCGCAAGGCGGGCGAAGCGCCGGGCCTGCTCGACGACGTGGTGAAATCGCTGGACGAGGCGATGATCTCGCTCGATGCCGCGCAATCCGGCGTGGAAGCTGCGCTTCGCGCCACCGAATATGATCCGCAACGCCTGGAGAAGGCGGAGGAGCGGCTTTTCGCGCTGCGCGCCGCCTCGCGCAAGCACAATGTCGCGGTGGACGATCTGGCGCAACTGCGCGACACGATGGTGGCCGATCTTGCCGATCTCGATGCCGGCGAGGAGCGGTTGCATGCGCTGGAAAAGCAGGCCGCCGCGGCGCGCGAGGCCTACGATATTTCGGCGGCGCAGCTTTCCTCGCTGCGCCAGGCGGCGGCATCGGGCCTGACCAAGGCGGTGATGGCGGAACTGCCGGCGCTGAAGCTCGAACGGGCCGAGTTCATCGTCGAGATGGGAAGCGATGCCGAAAGCCGCATGGAAGAAGGCATCGACCAGGTCGAGTTCTGGGTGCGGACCAATCCAGGCACCAGGCCGGGGCCGATGATGAAGGTCGCCTCCGGCGGCGAGCTCTCGCGGTTTCTTTTGGCACTGAAGGTGGCGCTCGCTGATCGCGGCTCGGCGCCCACCCTGGTTTTCGACGAAATCGACACCGGCGTCGGCGGCGCCGGTGCC
>NZ_RZSA01000943.1:0-2500 GCF_003998075.1 Mesorhizobium sp. M2A.F.Ca.ET.037.01.1.1
GTCGAGGAGCGCGACGGCGGCCTCTATGCCGGGATCTGGGAGGCGACGCCGGGCAAATGGCGCATCTCCTACGACGAATGGGAATTCTGCCACATCCTGTCCGGCGTCTCGGTGATCGCCGAAGACGGCGGCGAGGCGCGCACCGTGCGGGCCGGCGACAGCTTCGTGCTCAGGCCGGGCTTCAAGGGCACCTGGGAAGTGCTCGAGACGACGCGCAAGGAATATGTGATCAAGCTTTGACGGTTTCGGCCGGCTCACAACAGTCGGTCGACATCGTCGTCGGAAAAACCACATTCGCTCATCATCTTCCGGTGCCACGCACTTCCGAGCAGATCGCTCAGGCACCGATCGATCCGCTCGCGCAACGCGGCATTGCCCTTGGCCAATGCGAACGCGCCGGCGGCCGGCCGCTTCTCCGATGCGGGAACCTCGACGACATCGAGCCGCTCGTCGGGGCGCTGGGCAATGTAGCCGCGATGCGCCATGTCGACGCTGGCATAGGCCTGCGCCATATCCTTCGCCACGGCCCCCGCCGCCTGAGCCTGCGTCGCAAATATCCTGACCCGATTGGGCGGAACGCCATTCTGCAACGCGGTTTGATGCTGAACCTGGTCCGATATCACTGCAAGTACCGCTGAAGGGTGCAGGGCAAGCGAGCGGTAGCCCTCCAGCCCCAACGGATTGTTCTTCGCCACCATCAGTCCGTCAGGCAGCGACCAGATCGGGCGCGTAAACTCAACGAGCCTTTTGCGCTCGTCCGAGATGAACAGGCCCGTCGTCATGTCCCATCGGTTGTCCACCAGCCCGGGAAGCAGTTCAGCGAACTCGGCTTCGACGGGCGAAAACTCGCCCAGCCCGAGCATCTGGCATATCCGCTTGGCGAGTTCCACGTCGCAGCCGACGACCGAGCCCGATGCGTCGGTGAAGCAGAAGGGTGGTTCCTGCAGGTAGGCGAATTTCATGTTCTAGGTTCCCGAACGACAATTTTGGCTGCTCTAGGCAGGGTCGGTTCGCCTATCAAAAAGTCACGGCAACCCGCTCCAGCCCGTGGAAATGATAAGTGTCGCGGAAGCGCGGCGTCTCCGCCAGGCGTAGTTCCGGCAGCCGGTCGAACAGCGTCTTCAGCGAGACCTGCAACTCAAGCCGCGCCAGCGGCGCGCCGATGCAGAAATGGATGCCGGCGCCGAAGGAGACATTCTTCTGGTCCGCGCGGGCCGGATTGAAGGTGTCGGGCTCGGCAAAAGCCTGGGGATCGTGATTGGCCATGCCGAGCAGAAGCGCGACCACCTCGCCGGGCTTGACCACGATGCCTGGTGACA
The DNA here is from genome assembly GCF_003998075.1 of Mesorhizobium sp. M2A.F.Ca.ET.037.01.1.1. NCBI lineage: Bacteria > Pseudomonadati > Pseudomonadota > Alphaproteobacteria > Hyphomicrobiales > Phyllobacteriaceae > Mesorhizobium > Mesorhizobium sp. M2A.F.Ca.ET.037.01.1.1. The sequence goes on from NZ_RZSA01000943.1 coordinate 1,320, forward strand.
CTTCGATCTCCTCATAGGCATAGCGCAGGAACATGTGCAGCGGCGCGTCGTAGCGCAGGCATTCCTCAACTGTCGCGGCATTCGCCTCGGGTGTCGCGAAGAAGCGGCGCGGATCGCCACCTTGCGCCAGGATCGAGCGCACCGCATTGCCGGTCTGGTGCACCGTCGCTTCATGACCGGCGTTAAGAAGCAGGATGGCCGAGGACACCAGCTCGTCTTCCGACAGCCTCTGGCCGTTGTCCTGGGCCTCGATCAGCAGGGAAAGCAGATCGTCGCCCGGCTTCTTGCGCCGCTCGGCGACGTAGCCGCGCAGGAACGCGGCAAAATCGCGTGCGTCGCGGTTGGCTGTGTCCTCGGTTTCGCGTGTGCGGCCATGCATGTACATGGCGACCATCTGGTGCGACCAGTCGAGCAGTTGCGGCCCCATCTCGACTGGAACGCCGAGCATCTCGGCGATGATGGTGATCGGCAAAGGCGAGGCGTAGGCCGGCAAAAGGTCGACGCCGTCTGGCTCGAAGCGGTCGACCAACTCGTTGGCCAAGGCCTCGATTCGTGGCCTGAGCCGTTCGACCTGGCGCGAGACGAAGGCGCGGTTTACCAGCGTTCTGAGCCGCGTGTGCACCGGCGGCTCGAGTTCCAGCATGGAGTTGGCCTCGATCGCATCAAAGGCCACGAGGTGCGAGCGGTCTTCGCCAACGCCGCGGCTGTCGGGAATCCCCGCCGGGTTCTGGCGGCCGAAACGGCGGTCGCGCAGCAAGCGGTTGACGTCGTCAAAGCCGCCGAAGCACCAGAAGCCGTAGTCTTCCCAGAAGAAGGCGTTGGCGGTGCCACGCAGGAAGGCATAGGCCTCGTAAGGGTTCTGCACGAAGGCCGGCTCGTGCGGATCGAGATGCAGGCGGCGACGGGTCGGGTCGAAGGCGAGATAGGCTGGCATCATGGTAGATCTTTAGCGCGCCTTGGCAGCGCGATGCCAGACAATGTCTTGGCGCCCGAGGCGGAGAAGCGTTGAGCCAGCCCTCAGTGTCCCGTCTTCAGGATGCTCGCCACCTTGGCGGCAATCGCCGCGTCCAGCGCCGGCCAGTTCGCCAGCAGCTCGCGCGGAAAGCGGAAGGTGAGGCTGAGATCGTCGCCGACCTGGATGTCGCGCTCGCAAGGCGCCAGCGATTCCTCCGCGCTCGGCC
>NZ_RZSA01000944.1:0-2498 GCF_003998075.1 Mesorhizobium sp. M2A.F.Ca.ET.037.01.1.1
ATCTTCGTGCCTGCAAAGAAGGAAATTGCCTGATGGCCGCCGCTGGTCTCTTCGAGCAACGGGACGGCGGCCATCAGGCAATTTCCTTCTTTGCAGGCACGAAGATCGCCATCACGATGCCGAGCTTGCGCCAGACGGTGAAGGAGAGCGCGCCGGCCTCGAACACCATGGCGAGGCTTGTGGCCATCGCCGCGCCCCAGAGGCCGAATAGCGGGATCAGCAGCACGTTGAGGCCGATGTTGAGGGCGAGCGTCATGGCATAGACGGCGGCGCAGATGTTCTGGTTGCCGCTCATGGTGAGCAGGCTTTCGCAGGGGCCGACGGCGGCGCGCGCCACGACGCCCAGCACAAGCAGGAAGAGCAGCGGATAGCCGGCGGTGAATTCGGGACCGAACAGCACCAGCATCGGCTCGCCCAGCGCCAGCACCAGCAGCGCCATCAAAAGCGAGGGCCAGAAAGTCCAGGACACGGTCTCGCGGGCGAAGGCGGCAAGCCTGTCCGGCTCGCCATGGGTGAATTGCGCATAGCGCTGGGCAACACCGGCCTTGACCGCGAAATAGACGAAATGCACCAGCGCCAGCGTCTTCACGGTCGCGAAATAGACGGCGACATCGTTGGGCGGGAGGTAGGCGCCCACCATCAGCACGTCGGCATTGGTGAGCAGGAAGAAGAAGCCCTCGACCAGGAAGATCGGCAGCGAGACAAGGATCCATTGCCCGAAATGCACCGTCATCGGCCCGGGCGGGACTTTCTTGTCCATGCGAGAGGTGACGGCCATCAGCTGGCCGAGCGTCGTGACATAAGTGGCGGCGATCGAGGCGAAGATCGCGGTCTTGGCGTCCGGCACATAATGCAGGCCAAGCATCAGCGCCATGAAAGCCAGGATCAGCACCGGCCGCACCAGATAGGTGGGCGAGAGCGCCAGCAGCGCCCAGGAATTGGCGCGCGCCAGCCCTTGCAGGAGGTCGCCGAGCGCGATCATCGGCAGGCAGATGACGCCGAGGATGAATGGGATGACGTAGTAGTTCTCGATCCAGTCCGAGGCGAGCCACACGCCAAGCGCGCCGAGACCGGCGATCAGCGTCGAGGCGACGAGCACGAACAGGCGGCTGGCAAGCACGATGCCGCGCAGCTCGGCCAGCATGCCGCGCTCGCGATACTCCGGAATGAAACGGATGACGGAGGTGTGGAAGCCAAGGCAGGCGAGATTGCCGACGATGACCATCGTCACCCAGACCAGCACCGAGATGCCGTATTCGAATGACCCCATCCAGCGCGCCATCAGCACCTGGCTGACAAAGGCGATCGAGGCGCTGATGATGCGGATGGAAAAGGCGATCAGCGACATGCGCCCGGCTTCGCCGCGCGCATCGGCGGTGAAGAGGATGGCATCGATGCGGCCAAGCAGCGGCCGCATGCGCAGCGCCCAGCGCTGCGGCAAGAACCGCCCGGCAGTCGTTGCCGCGGAAAAGCGCACCCAAAACTCTCCGTTTTCCGCCTTTTTCCAGCGTTCGGGTCTATCCGAAACACCTTAAGAAAGGGTGGGTGGAGAGCTTCCTTCTCCCCGTCACTATAGGGGGAGGTGAGGAGTGGTCCGCGCAGCGGACGAAAAGCCAATTGCTTGGCTTTTCGAATGACGAACGCCTGCAGGCGGATAAGGGGCAGCGCCGGCCACGGAAATTGGGATGAATGACGTGTCGAAGAGGTTCTTTGCGGAAGAGTTCCGAAACATAGTGATCATCTCCTGTCAGATAAGAGGGACGGCCAATCGCAATCGTTGGCGCCGCCCCTCATCCGGCCCTTCGGGCCACCTTCTCCCCGTGAAACGGGGAGAAGGAAGAGGCGCTCTTACATCCCCTTCATCGCATCGCACGAGACGCTCGGGTTCATGTCGGCGAAGGCGCCGGTCGGGTTCTGCTTCCAGGCCCAGACATGCAGCTCGTAGAACGGGCCGAGGCCGTAGCGGTTGGGCGCGGTGTTGAAGTTGAACAGATGGCCTTCGAGCGATGCCGGGCCTTTCGACGTGATGTATTCGACGGCGATCAGCCTCAGCGTGCCGTCGGCCATCGGCTCGTACATGACGGCTTCCGGCTTGGCGACGTCGACGGCATCGTCCTTCAGATAGGCGGCGTTGACGTAGTGGATGCCCATGGCGCCGCCGGTGAGGCCGCTGGCGCAGGGGATCGGCGCATAGCCTTCGGCCTTCGCCACCGCGACGTCCTCGAAGCGGCTGTCGAGCGCCCGCACCTTGTCGGCCAGCGGGTTGACGGTTTCGGCCATGGCGGCGCCCGCCATCAGCAGGGTGATCGCGGCAGAGGCGCCGACAAGGCACCTGGTCCAATTGCGAATGGTCATTTCATGTCTCCATGCGGTTGAGGCGCGCAACGGTGGGCCGGCCCGCCAAGGCCAACTCCGGGCGCCGGCGAAGCTTGTCGTTAAAAGGATGGATACTGATCCCTACGAGGCGGGATCAGCGGTGATGCCACCAATATTCCCAG
>NZ_RZSA01000945.1:0-2496 GCF_003998075.1 Mesorhizobium sp. M2A.F.Ca.ET.037.01.1.1
CGTGTGCGCTGGGCATAGCAATAGGCATGCGCGGCATTGCCGAGCAGCTCGTGCCCCTGCCAACCGATCTTGTGCCAGAGCTCTTCCGGCAGCGGCTCGGTGACGATCTGCGCGCTGTTGAGCGCCAGCCAGGTCCGTTCTTCCCCTGGGATGCCGGCCGTGAACCCTTCGGTGGCGCGGATGATGATTTCGGCCCGCACCGTGCCGCGGTCCGTGGCCACGATGCCCTTGGCAATGGCGGTGACCGTTGTCTTCTCATAGATGGAAACGCCGAGACGCTCGACCGCCGCCGCGAGCCCGCGCACCAGCTTGGCCGGCTGCACGCGCGCCTGGCCGCGGATGACGAAGCCACCCATGACATTGCGGATGTTGATGCGCGCCCGTGTCGCCTCGGCGTCAAGCAGCTCGATCCGTTCGGGATCGGCATCCCAGGAGCGGGTCGTCTCGCATTCCTCGCGCACGCGCTCCAGCTGCGCCGGATTGGTGGCGACCGTCAGATTGTCGACGCGGCGGATATCGGCATCGATGCCCTCTTCCGTCGCCACCCGGATGACCTCGTCGACGCAGCCGGCCATCGCCTGCTGCATGGCGGTGACGCCCGGGCGTGTCGAGGTCTTCAGATATTTCTCGCGCGACCAGCCGAAACCGCCCGACAGCCAGCCGCCATTGCGCCCCGAGGCGCCGAAGCCGGCGAACTCCCGTTCGACGAGCACGATGCGCAGCGATGGCTTCGCCTTCTTCAGATAGTAGGCCGTCCAAAGCCCGGTATAGCCCGCGCCGACGATCGCGACATCCGCCTCGATGTCGCCTGGCAAAGGCGGACGCGGCGCGGGGATGGCGCCCAGATCCGCGTACCAGAACGAGATGTCGCCGTTGCGCTTGACTTGCATGATGGCTTCCAGGAGTGACGTCTTAGAGACCGTTTCGAAATTCGCTCCGGCGAGTCATATGGTGGTGGTTTCGAGAACCGGAGCGGAGCGGACATTCAGGTCCGTGAGCACCGGAAGCGCAGAAAACGCCATCAGATGGCCGGCGGAGTGGATTTTCCAAATGGCCTCTTATTGGCCGGGCTGTCGTTCGGGTCAACCTTCGCCCGACAGGTCGCGCCGCGCCTTGTCGAGTTCCTCGGCGTAGCGGCGCATCAGATGGCTTTCGGTGAGCAGGCCGAGAACGATGCGCTCGTCGAAATCCTCGACCACCGCCAGCTCTTCGGCGCCGGTGCGTTGGAAGGTCTCGGCCGCGGTCTGGACATTCATCGAGGGCACCAGCACCGCGTCCTTGAACTGGGCCAGCGCGCTCACCGGCGTCTCGCCGTCGGAGCGGTCGCTGTGCAGTTCCGGCACCAGCAGCATGCCGACATACTGGTCGGCATGCTCGACGGCGATGACGCGCTGCGCCGAGCCGAGCGGGACCTCCTTGCGGAATTCCGAGAGCGTGGTCGAGGCGGGAATGGTGCGGACGTCCTTGCGCATCATGGAGCCGACCGTGAGGCTGCGCATCCAGCCGACGTCATGGGCGCTGCGGATCGTCTCGCCGCGCAGATGGAAGCGCCAGGTCGAGAAGGAGTAGCCGAAGGTCTCGCGCACCAGGATCGCCGACATGATCGAGGCCGCCAGCACCACGCCGGTGAGCGTCAGGTCGCGGGTCGATTCCAGCGCCAGGAACGTCATGGTCAGCGGACCGCCGACGACGCCGACCGCCAGCGAGGTCATGCCGACGACGGCGGCTACCGCCGGGTCGATGCCCACCGACGGCGCGGTCATCGCCATGACGCCCGCGAAGACCTTGCCGAGCAGCGCGCCCAGGAACAGCGAGGCGAAGAACAGGCCGCCGCGGAAGCCCGAGCCGAGCGAGATGGCCGAAGCCGCCAGCTTCATCACGAAGACGCTCGCCACGACCGGAAGCGCGTAATTCATGGCGAACTCGCGGTGCAACGCGCCATGGCCGCTCGAAAGCACCTGCGGCGTGACCAGCCCGAGCAGACCGACGAAGATGCCGCCGATGAACGGCCTGACCGACGCGTCGATCGACAACCGCACGAAGACGCGCTCGACGATGCTGACCAGATGCATGATGGCGATCGAAGCCGCGCCGCCAAGCAGGCCCAGCAACAGGAACGGCACATACTCGCTGGCGGTCAAATTCGGCAAACCCGACAGTTCCAGCGGAAACGGCACGCCGCCGAACATTTCCGCCGTCAGCGAGGCGCAGATCGCCGCCGCCATCACCGGCGCCACATTGGCGACGGAGTAGATGCCGATGACCAGCTCGAAACCGTAGAAGGCACCGGTCAGCGGTGCGTCGAAAGCGGCGGCGATCGCACCGGCGGCGCCACAGCCGACCAGGATGCGCACGTCGTTGCGGCGCAGCCGGAAGGCGCGGGCAAGCCGGGAAGCGATGCCGGAACCGATCTGCGTGTAGCCGGCTTCCAATCCGACCGAAGCCCCGAAGCCGGAGGAAATCATCGTCTGCGCCACGATGATGAACGTGTCGGTG
>NZ_RZSA01000946.1:0-2489 GCF_003998075.1 Mesorhizobium sp. M2A.F.Ca.ET.037.01.1.1
GTTCCTCGTCGCTCCACACGATCGAGCCGGCGAGCGCCCGGGCCGCTCCCGCTTTCTTCGCGAGTTTGTCGAGCCTTGCCATATCGGCTTCGGAAAGCGCCTTCTCATCGAGCCCGCCAAGCTGCCCAGCCTTTGGAAAGGTGACGCGCATCAGCAGCGGACCGGCGGCATTGGCGAAGGATTCGCGCATCGCGTTGCCGCGCTGCTCGTCTTGCGTCAGCACGAAGTGCCCAGCGCCCTGCTCGGCGGTCATGAAGACGGCGATCGTCGGCCGCTCGCCGGTCCAGGGCCTGCTGCCGAGCTGCGCGAGTAGCTTGTCGACCACATCCGGCTTGTAGAGGCAGGTCAGATCGTGTGGCCGGTCATGCGTGCCTTGCTCGTCATGGATCGGAATGCCTTCGAGCCGGTCGTGGTAGCGGAAGGATTGGACGAAATCGGCCGCCTTCTCGCGCAGCGCCAGCATCTGCGTCTTCTGCGTCAGCCGCTGATCGCCCGAGACCTTGACCAGCACCTTGTCGAGGCAATCCTTGAAACCGATCTGCCGGTTCACGTCTCCGGTTCCGGTGACGATCGTTTGCGCCTGGTAAAGCTCGGCGGGCGTCGCGGCGATGACGGGGCGACAGACGAAACAGATGGCGATCATGCCGATCACCATGGCCGCGAGGCGAGAAAATCCGGGCATGGCTTGCCGTCCGGTTCACAATGCCCATTTTCTAGCACCGGGTGCTTGCGCTGGCCAAGGCAGATTGCCGGCTAACCCAAGGAGCAAGGGATGGCCTTCATCTGGTTCATCTATGCCGCCTGGCTCATGCTGATCATCTTCCTGACCGTTCAGGCGATTGGCGTGAAGCGGGACACCGAGCCGCACCTGCTGCAGAGCTTCGGCTTGATGTTCGCCATCATCGCCGCCTTCCTGCTGCCGCGGCTGCCGATTTTCGACTTCGTCAACTTCGCACCCGTCGGCACGGTCCTGGGCGGCATCGGCGCCGCGATCACCATCGCGGGCATGGCGCTGTTGGTCTGGGCGCGGCAGGCTCTCGGTCGCAACTGGAGCCAAACCGTTTCGGCCAAGCAGGAGCATGAGCTGGTAAGGTCCGGTCCATACAGTCGCCTGCGTCATCCCATGTACACGGGCGGCCTGCTCGCCTCTATCGGCTCGGTGATCGTGGTCGGCGGCCCCTTCGTCTTTCTGTTGATCCTGCTCGGGGCAATTTTCATCTGGAGGGTCGGAGCCGAGGATCGGCTTCTGGCGCGGCAATTTCCCGACGAGTTCCCCGAATATGCGCGCCGCACGAACGCGCTTATCCCGTTCGTCTGGTAGTCTGCCCGCCGCAAGAGGCGCGGCCTGTCCCTGGTACTCGACAATTGACGTTGGCCCGGTCGCCGCTTAGCACTTCACCTCCCGCAGGCGCGGGGGAGGATTCTCTGACGATGGATTTTGGCGGCGGCGACGAGATCCGCTTCGAGCGGCTGGGCAGGGCGGGCGTGGTTACATTGACCCGGCCGAAGGCGCTCAACGCCGTCACGCACAACATGGTCAAGGCGCTCGGCAAAGCGCTCGATGCCTGGGAAGAGGATCCGGGCATCGGCGTCGTCGTCGTCAAGGCCGAGGGCAGGGCGTTTTCCGCCGGCGGCGATATCCTGCACATCTACGAGGCCGGCCGCGCCGGCAGGCCGCCTGTCGACTTCTTCGCCGACGAGTATCGGTTGAACGCCCGCATTGCGCGCTTCAAGAAACCCTATGTCGCGCTGATCGACGGCATCGTCATGGGCGGCGGCGTCGGCATCTCCTTTCACGGCTCGCATCGCGTGCTGACCGAGAACGCGCAGTTCGCCATGCCGGAGGTCGGCATCGGCTTTTTCCCCGATGTTGGCGCCAGCCATTTGCTGCCGGATCTCGGCGGCTCGTTCGGCATGTATCTTGGGCTGACCGGAAACCGCATCCGCTATGGCGACGCGCTGTGGTCGGGGCTCGCCACCCACACCATCAAGGCCGAGGACCAGGCCGGCCTGCTCGACGAGCTGGCGACGAGCGGCGATGCCAATGCGGAGCTGCGCGATTTCTTCGTGCCCGCCAAACGCGAGACCGAGCGGCAGGATCTGGAAGCGATCTCGCGTCATTTCTCGCAGAGCTCGCTCGCCGGCATCATCGACAGTCTGGAGCGGGCAGGGGCCGACGATGCTTTTGCCGCAAAGACGCTGGCGACGCTGAAGACCCGCTCGCCGACCAGCCTCAACGTTGCCTGGCGCCAGATCAGCGCCGGGTCGACGCTGTCGATGGACGAATGCATGAAGATGGAGTTCCGCATCCTGAACCGCATGCTGGCCGGCCATGATTTCTACGCAGGCATCCGCGCCGCCATCATCGACAAGGGCTCGACGCCCGCCTGGCGGCCGGCGAGCCTGGATGAGGTCAGTGCCGCCGACATCGACACCTATTTCGCCCCGCTCGGAGACAAGGAGCTCACCCTGTGAGCGAGGTCACCTCC
>NZ_RZSA01000947.1:0-2489 GCF_003998075.1 Mesorhizobium sp. M2A.F.Ca.ET.037.01.1.1
CATCTCAATCCGCTATTATCCCGGATGGGCTGGCGAGAATTGATAAGTGAGCCCCAGAATCGGACCCTGCTGAGTGAGTTTGTTCACGAAGCCGTCGTGGCTATAATTGTCGTGCACGGCCCGATAGCCGACGAAAATCGACATCTTGTCGTTGAACTGATAACCGGCCCCTCCCATCACATCCCACATTGACTTGGACCCTGCGCCGAAACCGCCGACGAGGCCCCAGCCAGCCAAGTAGATCCCGTCACCGACATCGGCCTTGAATTTGGCGCCGATCACCGGATCGACCCACGTATCGCTGTCGCTCGCTGACCTGCCATCCAGCACACCTCCGTGGAAGTCGAAACTGTTGTCGACCGACCAGAGGCGGGCACCGGCGACAAGATCGAAATTCGTCCCATCCTGATAGTAAACGCTGTAACCACCCAGCGCCGTACCCATGAAAGTGCTCACCGTCGCATCAATGTTGGACGCGAGGATTCCCTTCGGGGTGCCTATGTTGGCGTCGAGCTTGGCGTACACTATGTCCGTGCTGATTGTGAAAGGCCCGTTGCGAGCTTCCGTAAGCCCCATGAAGCCGAATTTAAGGTGGTGCAGCACGTCGCTGAAGCTCACATCGACATCCTGAGGCGGAAATCCGAAGACTCCGCTCTCGCCCTTGATTCCCGAGGCCCAGAGATACGGGGCGACAGTGAACGTCCAGCCCTCATCCCGCTGCTTGGCGATGTCCGCCGCAGATGCGTCAACGGCACAAAGTACCGATATCACGGCCGTTCCCAAGGCTACCAAACGAAATCTTTTCACGATCATCCCCTCAAGGTGCTCCTCGATTTGCTATACTTAGCCGGCGCGTGCGCGCCCGCATCATGTCCCGCGCCGTCTCAGGTCCTGCCCTCTGTCAAATTGCCTTTGATCCAACGTGCGATGCTGACGCCGTCAACGCGATGCGTACGGCCAAGACGCCTGGCGCCTCCCCAATAAGTAGATCTGCTTCGTCCATCGTCCCCAGAGCCGTGAGTCGGCGATATTTTGCGGCGAATTGATCTCGCGCAATTTGCGTTTAAGCTACACCTAATACAAGTGTTGTGATATCCACTTTGCGCAAAGGACGCATTTTTGAGCGCGTGGCCTCCAACGACTTCGCACAGGGACGTGCAACTTGGCCCAGACGCGCTCGGCGATGCCGCCTCTGGGCTGCCCGTGAAGGTTGACAGGCTTTCGCCAGGGCAAATGCCGTCGCGCCTCCGGCAAATCCAGTCCCACGGCAAGTGGGCGCTCGATCTGGCTGAATTCAATTGCGCCTTCCGTGCCAACGGCGGCTTTGATCCAGGTTCCGTGGCAATCGTGGCTGTAGAGCGGGCCCGGGACTCGACGATCTGCGGCATTCCGCTCAAGGACGACATGATCGTGGCAATTCCCGCCGGCACGAGCGTCGCAGCGACGGTCAAGCCCGGCCTTCGCTACACGGGCGCCGTTGTTCCGACGTCGATCTGGGTGGAAATCCAGGCACTTTCCGCCGGCACGATCTTGGATCGGGCGGCCGACCATCCAAATGCCGTTCGGCTCACCGCCAGCGATGCGCAAATGTTCCGCAGCCAGATGGAGGCGATGGCATACCGCTTCGGGGAAGCCGCAAGCGATTCAGCCTTGCCGGAGCATACTCCGATCGCGTTGGCGGAATATTTGGGGGGCATAGCCAACGCGTTCGCTGGCGCCCGTGGCAACGTCGAAACAGATCGGTCCTCCAGTCGCCACCTCCGACAGGCATGGGCGGCCGAGGATTTTATTCGCGCGCACATCCGCGAAGACATCCCCATCATCCGGTTGTGCAAGGAAATCGGCATCAGCCGACGACAATTGGAGTATGCCTTTCGCGCCGCCTTTGCTCTCAGCCCGCTGGAATTCATCAGGGCGGTTCGCCTCAATGAAGCGAGGCGATTGCTCACTGCGCGGGGAGCGGATGGCTTGAGCGTCACAAGGATCGCGATGGAGGTGGGGATCACCCATCTTGGCCGTTTCGCTGCGAGTTATCGCATGCTGTTCGGTGAGTCCCCGAAGGACACACTTCAACGTGCCAGAAGATGACAACGAGGGTGAAACTCGGTCGCGGAATTGGCGCCAGTCGTCATGCAGGCAGTTCGACGGAAATTGCGCAATCCGAATAGAAGCCCGATTATATAATTAGTATTCTCTAAAATATGTTGCCTCCGGGGGCGGCGGTCCGGGTTTGCGTCAGGTGAGCGACCTCATCGGCTACGGATTTGAACGCAGGCAAGTTGTGAGTTCTTTGAGGATGCAAATGAAAAAATCGAGCTTGAGATCGACCGGCACTGCCGGGATAGCATTCGCATTGATGCTTGCGGGAATCGCCGATGCCGTTACACCCTTCGCCCTTTTCGTCAGCCCTGCGCAGGCCCGCGTCGGTCACCCGCTCACTCCAGGCAGCGTAGCTGGGGTTGCCAGGCGCACCACGCGCCGTACGATCC
>NZ_RZSA01000948.1:0-2488 GCF_003998075.1 Mesorhizobium sp. M2A.F.Ca.ET.037.01.1.1
GGGGAGCGACGTGCCCCCGCCATAGAGCGCGTTGGCTTCGATAGGGTCGACCGGGGTACGGAATTTGAACCGCCTGAGCCAGATCACCGAAAGCCCGAGCAGCAGGCCGCCGATGGCGGGGAACATCGCCTGCACCGGATCGGCGAGCGAGAACATTGCCGAAAGCCGGCCGCCCGGCTGCACGTCGAACAGCAAATAGTGCATGCCTTGCACCAGCGCGCTCATGCCGGTGACCAGCGCGCCCGCGATCGCGCCGACCATGCCGGCCATCAGCACGATGACGATGCCGCGCGCCTCGAGCACGGGGATCGAGCTGATCAGCACCGCGCGAAGCCGGCGGGCGTAGACTCGTGGATCGTTTCTGGCAGGCAAGTGAACGGCTCGCCGGTATGCGGAAAGAAAACAGCTGCCATGGGTGATACGCGCGGTAACTATGCGTGGCAACCGCAATGCCGACCGCTTGTGGCGCCAATTTGACGGTGCGTGAACCACGCGCCGGGCGCCTCGAACCAGGTCTGGCCCTGGCTGTAGGTAAGCGGGCGGGCAGGGTTCCTACCCACCTCCAGCCTGAAAGCCGCCCGCTTTCAGGTCGGCGCGCCGCCATCCGTCTCGAAAAGCGTAAGCTTGCGATCGCCGATGCCGAGCTCAGCCCAGCTCGCGCGCCACTCGGCGATATGCGCCGATTTGAAATGCGCTTCGAGCGCGGCGCGATCGCTCCAGGCTTCCGAAACATGGATGAGCCCGGCGTCCAGCACATCCTGCGCGTAGGAATAGTGAAGGCAGCCCGGCTCGGCGCGGCTTGCCAGGATCATGCGTCGCATTGCTGGCCTTGCCTGCTCAAGCCTGTCTGGTGGCAGCCGAACCGTGCCGATGATCAGCAGCATGCGATTTTCCTTCCGCCGACGGGATCGAGGCGGCGTAGCCGCTCTCCCACCTTCGCGCAAGCTTGGAGGATTACGGTCAAGGGCCTGACCTGTGCGTGGCGGGTCTTGATTTGGGGACGACATGGCAATCAGCGAAACACTACCGTCCGGCGTGGTGGCGAAGAACGGCCGCGATGTGTTCTTCGCGCTGGGCATCGTCGTCATCCTGGCCGTGTTGTTCCTGCCGATCCCCGCCTTCCTCATCGATATCGGGCTCGCCTTCTCGATCGCGCTCTCGGTGCTGATCCTGATGGTGGCGCTGTGGATCCAGCGGCCGCTCGACTTCTCGTCCTTCCCGACCGTGCTGCTGATCGCCACGATGCTGCGCCTGTCGCTCAACATTGCCACCACCCGCATGATCCTGTCGCACGGCAATGAGGGCACGCATGCCGCCGGCTATGTCATCTCGGGCTTCTCCAAGCTGGTGATGTCGAGCGATTTCGTCATCGGCCTCATCGTCTTCATGATCCTGATCGTGGTGAACTTCATCGTCATCACCAAGGGCGCCACCCGTATCGCCGAAGTCGGTGCGCGCTTCACCCTCGACGCCATCCCCGGCAAGCAGATGTCGATCGACGCCGATCTCTCCGCCGGCATGATCGACGAGAAGACGGCGCAGCTGCGCCGCCGCGAGCTGGAGGAAGAATCCTCCTTCTTCGGCTCGATGGACGGTGCCTCGAAATTCGTGCGCGGCGACGCCATCGCCGGCCTGATCATCACCGCCATCAACATCGTCGGCGGCATCGCCATTGGCTATCTGCGCCACGGCATGGGCCTCGGCCAGGCCGCCGATGTCTTCATCAAGCTGTCGGTCGGCGACGGCCTCGTCACCCAGATCCCGGCGCTCATCGTCTCGCTCGCCGCCGGCATGCTCGTCTCCAAGGGCGGCACGCGCGGCTCGGCCAACCAGGCGGTGTTCGGCCAGCTCGGCGCGCATCCGCGCGCGCTCTATGTCGCGGCCTCGCTGCTGGTCATCCTTGGCCTGATGCCCGGCCTGCCGCTGTTCCCCTTCTTCGCGCTCGCCGGCGGCATGGCCGGCCTCGGCTATATCATCCCGCTGCGCCACAACCGCGCGCTTGCCGCCGCCGAAGCCTTGAAGACGCAGGAGAAGGCGAACAAGGTCGAGGAGGAGAAGAACTCGGTGAAGGCTTCGCTGGTCACCGCCGAGATCGAGCTGCTGATCGGCAAGCAGCTGTCGACCCGGCTGATGGTGGCGCACCAGGAACTGGTCTTCCGCATGTCGAAGATGCGCAAGAAATTCGCCCAGCAATATGGCTTCGTCGTGCCGGAAGTGCGCGTCGCCGACGACTTCGCCATTCCGCCGAAGAGCTACCAGATCAAGGTGCATGGCACGGTGGTCGCCGAATACCAGATGCGCGTCGGCGAGATCATGGTGCTGCTTGGCACGCGCGGCGTGCCGGACATCCCCGGCGAGGAAATCCGCGAGCCGGCCTTCGGCATGCGCGCCTATTCGGTGCTCGAAACCTTCGCCGAGGATCTGAAGCGCGAGAACTTCACCTTCGCCGACAACATGTCGGTGCTGCTCACGCATCTCTCCGAGGTGA
>NZ_RZSA01000949.1:0-2483 GCF_003998075.1 Mesorhizobium sp. M2A.F.Ca.ET.037.01.1.1
CGCTCGTGGCGTTCCTGCGCTTCGATCGACAGCGTCGCGATCGGACGCGCGTCGAGCCGCTTCAGCGCGATCGGCTCCCCGGTTTCCTCGCAATAGCCGTAGGTGCCTTCATCGATGCGCTGGAGCGCGGAGTCGATCTTCGAGATGAGCTTGCGTTGGCGGTCGCGGGCGCGCAATTCGATGGCGCGGTCGGTTTCGGAGGAGGCGCGATCGGCAAGATCTGGGTGGTTGGCGTTTTCCTGCTGCAGGATTTCTAGGGTTTCGCGCGCCTCGCGCAGAATGTCGTTCTTCCAGGTGATAAGCTTTTGGCGGAAGTACGATTTTTGCCGTTCGTTCATGAACGGCTCGTCTTCGGAGGGTACGTAATCGGCGGTAACGATGTCGTTCATTCGACTCACCCAACAACCCCAAATTTGGCGCCTATATATTCGGGGACAAGAGCCTGCACAAGCGGTATCGACGACAGTTTCACGCAATTGTTAGTCTCGCATCGGCAGCTCCGGCAACGACGTTGTTTCAACGGCATAAAACGAATTCGCATATGATTCGTTGCAGGTGCTCGCGCCGGCCATTGTGCATGACGTGGTTCTGGTGACTAATCGCGCTTTGCCTGTCAGGCAGCGCCATGGGGGAACGCATGAGCAGACTTTATCTGTTGCGGCATGCCAAGGCCGGCTGGGCGCTGCCCGGCGTGCGCGATTTCGACCGCCCGCTCGACGAATCGGGCAAGGCTGACGCCGAAGCGATGGGAGAGGCTATGCGGGCCCGCAACTACGTGCCGGACGTCACGCTTTGCTCCAATGCCAAACGGGCAAGACAGACGCTGGAAGGCCTGGCGGGGCGCACCGACACCGGCCGGGTGCTGTTCTTCGACACGCTCTACAGCGAGGATGCGGCCGGCTATCTCGACATCATCCGCAAGAACGCCGGCGCCGAACAGCTTCTGGTGATCGGCCACAATCCCATGACCGAGGATCTGGCCATGGCGGTGTCGGGCGACGGCGACGAGGCGGCGCGCGGCATGATGAAGCACGGTTTTCCGACCTCCGGTCTCGCCGTGGTGCGCTTTCCCGGCAATCTTGCCGAAGCGGCGCAGGGCAACGGCTACCTCGAAGCCTTTCTCACGCCCGCCGACCTCTGAGGCCATTTCAAACGCCAGGTCCAGCGCCTATATCGGGCGCGGACGCGCAACCAGAGGCCTGATTTGGCATCATCGCTGACGACTTTCACCGACGAGGCAAGGATTGCGCTCGACACGCTGTCGGGCCGGGCCGCCGGGCTCTTCTCCCCCTCATTGCGTCTTGGCGTCACCGGTCTTTCCCGCGCCGGCAAGACGGTGTTCATCTCCGCCCTCGTCCACAACCTCATCCATGGCGGACGCCTGCCGCTCTTCGAAGCGCAGAAATCCGGCCGCATCGCCCGCGCCTTCCTCGAGGAGCAGCCGGACGATGCCGTTCCGCGTTTCCAGTACGAGGACCATGTCGCGGCCTTGGTGAACGACCGCGTCTGGCCGGACTCCACACGCGCCATCTCGGAGCTGAGGCTCACCATCGAATACGAGTCGGCTTCCGGCTGGAACCGGCTGTTTTCAGCCGGGAAACTGTCGATCGACATCGTCGACTATCCCGGGGAATGGCTGCTCGACCTGCCGCTGCTCGGCAAATCCTTCGCCGATTTTTCGCGCGAGGCGGTCGAGTTGGCCGCCCTGCCCGTCCGCTCCGACCTGTCTCAGGCCTGGCGCGAGCTGGCTTCCACCGTCAATCCCGATGCCGACGCCGACGAGATGACGGCGCGGCGCTTGGCCGAGAGCTTTGCCGCCTATCTCAAGGGCTGCAAGCTCGACGAACGCGCCCTGTCGACGCTGCCGCCCGGCCGCTTCCTGATGCCGGGCGACCTCGAAGGCTCGCCGGCGCTCACCTTCGCGCCGTTGATGATATTGGCGGACGGCCGGCCGCGCTCCGGATCGCTGCAGGCGATGATGGAGCGCCGCTACGAGGCCTACAAGACGCATGTCGTCAAACCGTTCTTTCGCGAGCACATCACCCGCCTGGACCGGCAGATCGTGCTGATCGACGCCATGCAGGCGCTCAATGCCGGCCGGGCCGCGATGGCCGATCTGGAACGCGCCGTCACCGAGATCCTGTCCTGCTTCCGGCCCGGACGCGGCAACTTCCTCACCGATTTCTTCTCGCGCCGCATCGACCGCATCCTGGTCGCCGCGACCAAGGCGGACCATCTGCACCACGAAAGCCACGACCGGCTGCAGGCGATCGTGCGCCGGCTGACCGACCGAGCCGTGGCGCGGGCGAATTTCAGCGGCGCCGCCGTCGATGTCGTTGCCATGGCCGCGGTCCGCTCGACCCGCGAGGGCACGGTGAAGCAAGGCCGCGAGACGCTGCCGGTGATCATCGGCACGCCGCTGAAGGGCGAGACGATCAACGGCGAGACCTTCGACGGAAAGACCGAGACCGCCATATTCCCGG
>NZ_RZSA01000094.1:0-11207 GCF_003998075.1 Mesorhizobium sp. M2A.F.Ca.ET.037.01.1.1
GTTGAACACCGTCGTGGACGCCTATCAGTTCGCCATCGACTGGTGTGGTAACAGCCCCGAGCAAAAAGCGGCCATCCGTGCCTGCAGGGCAGCCCTCGCCGGGGATGTCGATGCGGAAACAGCGAGGGGCGTTTTCGTCGCCTTCGCGCGCAAGAAGGACATCCTCATCGAGGGTGGCACCATTCCCCCATTCTGGGAAGTGCGCGGCCGAAACATGTCTGATGTGACCGAGGCGGCGGGCAACGCCGCCTCCTTCCTCCGACAAGAAGCCAGCTTGGATAGTTGATCCCGAAATGGAGGCAACCGACGGCATGGGCGGGGGGCGTTGGGGAGCCGCCGGTTACCAGGACTGGGGGCCATTTAATCGGTCAATGCATAGGCCCTTATGCGATAATGCCACCAATGCGCGTTCATGGGAACTGCTTTCCAGCTTAAAATTCAAACGTATATGCGGGAAAGCGCACATTCACGATGACCTTCGCGCGCTGCCCGCGACAGGAACCAGATCGGACGTGCCGCGTCATAGAGACAGGTCCTTGTCGCGGTGGAGTGACGTCGATGGTCAGGTTCCTTGTTGTCGTCTGGGTGGCGCTCTCGCTCGCGTGCGGCGTCGCGCAGGCAGCGAGGCTGGAGCCCGACGCCGTCAATCAGGCGCAATTCAGCGAAGGCGAGCCCAAAGGCGTCAGCCCCATGATGCTCAAGGCGCAGGTGCTTCTGGATCGCGCCCGCTTCTCGCCCGGCCTGATCGACGGCCGCGCGTCGCAGAACTTTACCAAGGCAGTCGCGGCCTTCCAGGCAGCGAACGGATTGCCCTCCGACGGCAAGCTCACGCGGGAGACCTGGGACAGGCTCGCGGCAACCTTCGCCGGTCTCGTGATGACGAGCTATGAGACTACCGCGAAAGATGTGCGCGGCCCCTTCACCAGGCGTATCCCGGCCCGCATGGAGAGCATGGCGCATCTCAAGCGCCTGGGTTATCGCAACGCGCGGGAGAAGCTGGCGGAACGGTTTCATGTCAGCGAAGAATTGCTGAGGATGCTCAATCCCAAAGCCGGGTTCAGCAAGGCCGGCACGGCCCTGGTGGTGCCCGATGTCGGCCGCGGCGATCCGCCTCCACAGATAGCCAGCGTCGAGGTCGACAAGGCATCGCGCCAGGTGCGCGCGCTCGATGCATCGGGCAAGGCGATTGCCGTCTATCCTGCCTCGATCGGCAGCGAGGAGAAACCGGCGCCGAGCGGCGCGGCCGAGGTCAAGCGCGTGGTGCACAATCCGACCTATCACTACAATCCGAAATTCGCCTTCAAGGGGGTGAAGACCAAGCATCCCTTCACGATCGCGAAGGGGCCCAACAATCCCGTGGGATCGGTGTGGATCGACCTCTCGATCGAGAGCTACGGCATCCACGGCACGCCAGACCCCGGCAAGATCGGCACCACCTTCTCGCATGGCTGCATCCGGATGACCAACTGGGACGCCGAGGACCTCGCCGCCATGGTCAAGCCGGGAACGAAGGTCGACTTCAAGGACGAGACCGCGCAGGATGGGCAAGCGCAGTGACTGCGGCCAGCCCGCAGGCTGCTGCATAAATCCAGCTTATCATGACCCCTAATTTTTGAAGACGTTACAGCGCCAATCACCGCCTGTAGCTTCGACCGCGGTTGTTCTCGGCTCGGTAGAAAAACTGGTGATTAGATGCAGACACATGCGCGAGTGGTGATTGTCGGCGGGGGCTGCGTCGGCGCGGGAATCCTCTATGGGCTCGCCAAGCGCGGCTGGACCGACGTGGCGCTGCTGGAGCGCACGCAACTGACCGCCGGCTCGACCTGGCACGCGGCGGGGCTGATCCCGTCCTATGCCCGCAACATCAATGTCGGGCGTATGATCAACAAGACGATTGAGATCTATGAGGGGCTGGAGGCCGAGACCGGGCAGCCGGTTGGCTGGCACAAATGCGGGCAGCTGCGCATCGCCAATTCGCGCGACCGGCTCGACGAATATAAGAGCTATATGAGCGTCGCCGAGGTGCAAGGCATGCGGGCGCAATTGCTCACGCCCGACGAGGCGCGAAAGCTCTGGCCGCTGCTCGACAACAAGGAGATGCTGGGCGCGCTCTACCATCCTGACGACGGCCATATCGCGCCGGCCGACGTGACGCACGCCATGGCCAAGGGCGCGCGCGATCTTGGGGCAAAAGTCTATCTCAACACCGAGGTCACCGGTTTCAAGCGGACCGCCGGCGGCGAGTGGCTCGTCCAGACGAACAAGGGCGACATCACCTGCGAGCATGTGATTTGCGCCACCGGCAACTACGCGCGCCAGACCGGCGCGTTGCTCGGCCTCGACATCCCGGCGATCCCGATCCTGCACCAGTACTGGATCACCGAAGCGGTGCCGGAAGTGGTGGAGCGCAAGCGCGCCGGGCGGCCCGAAATGCCGATCCTGCGCGACGAGGGTTTCGAAGGCTATCTGCGCGAGGAAGGCGACGGGCTGATGTTCGGGCCCTATGAGCGCACCGAGCACCTCAAGCTGTTCGCCGAGGACGGCGTTCCCGCCTGGTTCGGCGCCGACCTGCTGGAAGAGGATTTCGAGGCGGTGTCGTGGAACTGGGAGCAGGCCTTGCGGCTGGTCCCGGCGCTCGGGCGCGTCGGCATCAAGGCCAATGTGCGCGGGCCCTTCCAGATGACGGCCGACGAGCTGCCCTTGATGGGACCGGCCTGGGGCCTGCCCAATGTCTGGCTCGCCGAAGGCGTGCCGGGCGGAATCCTGTGGGGCGGGACAATAGGCTATTATCTGTCGGAGCGGATCGTCGAAGGCGGCAACAGCCTCGACACGTCCGATCTCGATCCGCGCCGCTTCGGCGACTACGCCAACAAGGAATGGACGCGCCAGAAGGTGCGAGAGGCCTGGGGCACCCATGCCGAGCAGAAATATCCGGGGCAGGACATGCCAGCAGCACGGCCGCAGAAGACGGCACCTTCCTACGACCGGCTGACGGAGCTCGGCGCGGTCTGGGGCGTGCTCAACGGCTGGGAGATGCCCAACTGGTTCGCGCGCGACGGGGTCGAGGCCAAGGACCAGTATAGCTGGCGCTGGACGCCCAAGGGCAACCTCGTCGGCGAGGAGGTGCTGGCGGTGCGCAACGCCGTCGGCCTGGTCGAGATGACGCCGATGACCAAGTTCGAGGTGTCGGGGCCGAATGCCGTCCGATGGCTGGACCGGATCATCGCCAACCGTCTGCCCGCGGTCGGCAAGGTGACGCTGGCGCACCATCTGACGGCCAATGGCGGCGTGCAGGCGGAGTACATGGTGGCGCGTCTCGGCGAGGATCTGTTCTACCTGATCTCGACGCCGCGCGCCGAGCGCTGGAATTTCGACGATCTGTCGAGGCTGCTGCCCGCCGACGGCAGCGTAAGCCTGAAGAACGTGACGAACGACCGCGGCTGTTTCACGGTCGTTGGCCCCAAGGCTCGCGAGGTGCTGCAGCGGCTGACGGAGATCGATCTTTCGAACGAAAGCTTTCCGTGGTTCGGCGTCAAGACCGGCAGCGTGGCTCTTGCCAGCGACGTACGGCTGCTGCGCGTCAACTATGAAGGCGAGCTTGGCTGGGAGCTGTATCACCCCCTGCCCTACCAGCGGCAATTGCTCGACGCGATCCTGAGAGAGGGCGAAAAGCACGGCATGCGACTGGTCGGGCTGCATGCGCTGGAGTCGCTCAGGCTCGAGAAATCCTATCGCGCCATGTACCGCGACATGAACCCGGAGCTCAACGCGCTGGAGAGCGGGCTGGAGCGCTTCATCCGTCTCGACAAGGGCGACTTCGTCGGGCGCGACGCGGTGCTGAAATACAAGGAGCGCAACGACCAGCGCCGCTCGGTAACGCTCAGGATCGACACCGACGGCGCCAGCACCTTTGCCAATGAAGGGCTCTACAGCGACGGTAAGCTGGTCGGGCGCATCACCTCGGGCGGCTATGGCTACGCGGTCGGACATGACGTGGCGCTGGCGCTGCTGCCCGAGCGTTTTGCCAGGCCCGGCACCAAGCTCGACGTCGCGATCCTGGGCGACTGGAAGGTCGCCGAGGTCATCGCGGATTCGCCTTACGACCCCACCTCGGCCAGAGCGCGGATGTAACAGGCGGGGCCTGCAACGGCCCGTTGCCGACCTGTCCTTCGGAGTGAAGCCCGTATGCGCATCGAGCGGATCAACGTCTATTCGGCCCAATTGCCGGTCAGAGGCGGCGTCTACCGCATGGCCAGCGCCGATGTGGAGGCGCTGGACTCCTCGCTGGTCGAGATCATCACCAATGACGGGCTCACAGGCTGGGGCGAGACCTGCCCGATCGGCCCGGTCTACCAGCCGCATCACGCGCTGGGCGCGCGCGCCGCGATCGCCGAAATCGCGCCCGGCCTGATCGGTGCGGAGGTTGCCTCGATCAGGCTGCTTGCGAAGCGGATGGACGAGCGGCTGAACGGCCACGGCTATGCCAAGGCCGCCTTCGACATGGCCTTCCTCGATCTGCTCGGGCAGAAGCTCGGCGTGCCGGTCTCGACGCTGTTGGGCGGGGCGCTGACGGATCGCGTGCCGGCCTATTATTCGCTGATCGTCGGGGAGCCGGAGGAAACGGCAAGGATCGCCGCCGACAAGGTGAAGGCCGGCTATCCGCGCCTGCAGGTGAAGATCGGCGGGCGCAATCTCGAGGAAGACGTCGCCGTCGTCCACAAGGTCTGGGAAGCGGTCGGCTACAAGGCGCGGCTGGCGGTCGACGGCAACCGTGGCCTGACGGTGGCCGCCGCGCTCCATCTCGACCGGCTCTGCCAGCAAATCCCCTTCGTTTTCGAGCAGCCTTGCAACACGATGGAGGAGATCGCGACGCTGAGAGGCCGCGTCACGCATCCCGTCTATCTCGACGAGAGCACCGAGGACCAGAACGCTGTGCTCAGGGCGATCTCGATGGGGATTGCCGACGGCTTCGGCTTCAAGGTCACGCGTCTCGGCGGGCTGACCAGGATGACCACCGTGCGCGACCTTTGCGCCATCCGCTCGCTGCCGCATAGCTGCGACGACGCCTGGGGCGGCGACATCATCGCGGCAGCCTGCGTGCACCTAGCCGCCACCGTCGAGCCGCGCCGCATGGAAGGCGCCTGGATCGCGCAGGAATACATCAAGGGCCATTTCGACCAGGAGCACCCGGTCGTCATCAAGCAAGGCCATATCGCCGTGCCGCAGCGGCCGGGGCTGGGCGTGAAACCCGAGCCCGGCATGTTCGGCAAGCCGGTGGCGATATACGGGCCGTAAGCCGGTCGATCACTTCGTGAACGGTACGGATCGTTCCGCCCTGTTCCGCGTTCTTGTGACACGCAAGGAGGAACGGCGATGGACGACGATCGGACCGAGAAGATCAGGCAGCGCGCCTATGAGATCTTTCAACGTGAGGGCGGCATCCTCGGCAATCACGAACGGCACTGGCAACAAGCGGAGATGGAGATCGACCGCGAGGCGGCCCTGCCGCTGACCGCGGATGACGCGCTGCCCGAAACGCGCGAGATCGACAGCGCGGATGTGTTGACGGTGGAGGCGCTTGCCATGCGCACAGGCATTTCGGGCGACGAGGCGCAGGAGCTGCTCGACCGACTGGGCAACGATCGCGCGGCGATCGAGCAAGCGGCGCGAGATCTGAGCGCGAAGCGGCGCAGCTGACGAGCCGGCAACCAACCTATCCGCGGTGAGAACCACGGGCATGCCCAGGATACGTCCCCCGGCGTCTGCGCCCCGGCGTGCACTAGCAGGTACGCTGGTCGCGCTTATCCTCATCCTCGTGATGGGATGGGCAGCGCTTCGTTGAGCAGCGCTCGCTTTTCGCTCCGTTCCCGGAACCCTCAGCCGCATCAGAGGTTCACCCCTGTACAACCACAGGAGATGCATCATGGACCACACCAGCCACGTAAGACTGACCAATGCCGAGCTCACGCCCGACATCCTCGAAGGCGCGACCATCTACGGCCCCGATGACGAGAAGATCGGCTCGGTCGACCACCTGCACGGCAGCCAGGTCGTGATCGATGTCGGCGGCTTTCTCGGCATCGGCGCCAAGCCGGTGGCCGTCACCGCCAGCCAGCTCGATTTCATGCGCGACGAGGACGGCGACGTCCACGCCGTCACCAGCTGGACGAAGGACCAGTTGAAGGCGATGCCGGAGCATCGCGACTGAGCGGCGCGAAGCAGCTGGCGCTCGGGGGCTCCACCTGGCGGCCGTGCTCAACGAGACGCTGGCGGTGGAAAAATAGCCGCCGCGCAGAAACCAGGCTGCGGGCAAACAAGCCGATGCGCGGCATCGGGTGAAGATGGCAACGAACCCCGGCTCTTCAGCCGCTATCGCCCTTCGGTCAAGGCACGAACTTCCGTCGGCGTCATGCCGTAGCGCAGGCGGAACTGCCGATAGAAGGTGGATGGCTCGTTGAAGCCGACCTCAAAGGCAATGTCGGCGATGCGCCGCAGCAACTGTCGGCGGTCGGTGAGGCAGCTATGGACATAGGCGAGCCGCTCCCCGTTGACATAGTCGGAAAAGCTTGTGCCCTCCCCGGCAAAGAGCTGGCGGACATAGCGCTCGCTGATACCGAACTTGCGCGATATCTGCCCGGCGTTGAGCCCGGGATCGGTCAGATTGCGGGCGATGTGCTGCTTGATGGCCGCAAGTCTTGCGGCGCGGACACCAGGGGGATGCGTATGGGCCTCCATCCCACCGAAGGAAACGGCAAGAAGGTCGGTGATATGGCGGGAAGCAAGAGGCGCGAGCGTCTCGGGCTCCTCGATATGCAGGAGCGACCAGAGGTAATCGAACAGCAGTCGGTGGGCCGGGAGCGTCCGGCCGAGACTGTCGGGACGCACATCATCGAGGTTCTTCACCAGCGGGACCAGCAGCGAGCGCTTGAACTGAAGCGCCATGGTCCATTGCGAATCCTCGCTGGCGACCGAGTAGCGGCGGTCCATCGGCAGGATCGCCGCGGTGCCGGGATCGGTGCTGAAATCGCCACGCCCAGGCATGGTGAAGCGGTAGCCGCCCTTGTTCCAGGATAGGATGATATCGTCGTTGCCGTCGGCCATCAGCCCGCTGTTGCGCTCCCAGACCATGGGAGAGACGTTGCCCTTGGTGAGATTCATCTCGGGCAGGATCAGGGTGCGGGCAGAGAATTTGAGAGGCGTGTCGGCCCGCGGCGTGATGTCCAACCGCATCTGGATGCGACCGTAGAAATCGCGAATGAACTCGTCCCGTTGATCTTCGGGAATGTCGTCCGCCGAGAACATGGCCACCCGATCAGCGCTCGCCATCGTGCTCCCTGTCGAAGACTGCCTGGGGTTGGACGGCGCCTGCCCGCAATTGGCCTTTGCCTGTCCGTTGGCGCTTGAGAAACACCATTTCCGCCCTGGTTTGAGCCCGAATCCAGAATGGCCTCTCAGCTTTCGGAAAGTGAGTTAAGTGTGACAAATTTGCAAGACAGAAATTCCGGAACAACAACTGTTCCGTTATTGCAATTTTGACTTCCGTATCCGCCACACGCACCCGGATTTTCTCTGCTAGCGGTGCGTTGAAGGGGTGGTACTCGATTTTCATGTCCGCAATGCGCGGACATGTCTTCGCAGATTGGCTGACGGCCCCGGAGCCCGCTCATGCATGGGCGGGAAGGAATGTGGACGCAATTTCGAAACTGGCAATTCAACGAGGAACGTATCCGATGAAGATCATACCCACGTCCATGGCCGCCATGGCGATCGTTCTTGCCACCGGCAGCGCTTTCGCGGCCGATGCGCTCGCCCCGGAAGCGGCCCCGATGCCGCCGACTGAGGAGAGCTTCAGCTGGACGGGGCCCTATCTCGGCGGGTTCGGTTCGTTTGCGGTTGGCGACATGAAGCTCAATTCGCGGCAGATCTTTGCCGACGGAAACCCGCCGCCGATCAACGGCGCGTTCGAGATTTCCGCGAGCGGCTTCCTCGGCGGCATCCAGGCAGGCTATGACTGGCAGTTCGCCGACCGCTGGGTGATCGGTGCGGTGGCGGATATTGCCGCGTCCAGCTACGGCGCTTCGGTTACGGCCTCGGTGGACGGCACCGAGATCTTCAATGGCGACGTGGATCTCAAATATCTCGGCACCGTTCGCGCGCGGCTGGGCCACGCTTGGGACCGCACGCTCATCTACGGCCATGGCGGCCTTGCCTTTGGCAACACCGAGCAGACACTGACGGTCGGCGGGACGACCGTCTTCAACGAGGAGCAGACACGCACCGGCTGGACGATCGGCGCGGGCCTCGAGCACGCCATCACCGATCGCATCTCCTTCGGCACGGAGTATGCCTATGTCGACCTTGGCTCGAAGCACATACTCGACAATGGCGAAGGGTTGACAGTCAAGGACGACGTGGCTTTCCACACGCTCAAGGCCTTCGTGAATTACCGTTTCTGAGCGCCTCGCAATCGTTCAGATTCGTTACCCGCAGTTAAGCCTTGTTTGATGCATGTCGCTCAGCCGAAACCACGGCGCATTGAGCGACATGCATTGGCGTAATTCGCCAAAAGATGTGCGGCGGCGTCCGTCCGGAGCCGCCTGAAAGCGGATATCCGCGACAGATTCGGCGATTTCGTCGGGCGTCAAACCGATCCGAGGATCAGCGGCCCACGGCCGCAAGCAAGCAGATAGAGAGCCCCACATTCAGCGTCGCCGCGAGCGCCAGCGTGGTCAGGACGAGATTGCCGCCGCCCATGCCCAGAAGCAGCGCTCCGATGGAAGGAGCTGCCGCCTGGATGATGAGGCTCGGCGTTGCGAGCTTGCCCATCAGGACGGCGTATTGCTGCGGATCGAACAGCACCAGCGGCAGCGCGCCGCGTGCGATCGTGTGGATGCCGTTGCCCGCGCCGTAGAGGATCAGGGCGAGCGCGATGAATGCGTGGCCCACCAGAAGCAGCCAGATCCCGGCCGCGAGCAGCGATACGGACGCCAGCATCGTCCAGATCGGATGATGCCGGTTGCGGCCGATCAGCAACTCGGCCACGCGCGCGCCGACCTGTGACGGACCGACCAGGGCGCCAAGACCGACTGCCGCCGCCAGGCCGACGCCGCGCAATTGCAGCAGCGTCAGCAGGTGGACGGAGAGCGTGGATGCGATCATCGCGGCCAATGTCAGGATGGAGGCAAGCAGAATGAAGCGTGCCCGCGTCCTGCCCGTGGCGGATGCCTCTTTCGACTTGCCTCTCACCGGGGCGGGCGCCGCGGGTGGAGGCGGCGGGATGACCCAAAGGTGGAGCGGCAGGCAGATCGCCAGATGGATCGCGGCATAGGAAAGGCAGGCGATGCGCCATCCGCCATGTTCGACCAGGAAGGCGCTGAGCGGCCAGCAGACGGTGCTGGCGAAACCACCGAAGAGCGTCAGGTTGGTGATGGCGCCGCGCGCGCCTTGGCCGTAGAGCCGGCCCAGCGTGGCGAAGCCGGCGTCGTAGAGACTGCTCGACATGCCGATGCCCATCAGCAGCCAGGCAACCTGGTAAAGCGGATAGGCGGTTGCCATCGCCAGCAACGAATGCGCGGCCGCCAGCAGCAGCGAGCCGGCGGCAAGCACCGGACGGCCGCCATGGCGCTGGATCAGCCGGCCCGTGATGGGGGACACAAGCCCGGCAAGCAGCAGCCCGCAGGATAACCCGGCAACGACCGATGCGAGCGACCAGCCGGTGTCCTTTGCAATCGGCGCGGCAAGGACCGCGGGCAGATAGTAGGACGATCCCCAGGCGATGATCTGCGTGATTCCGAGGGCCGTGACGAGAACGTGGCGGTTGCGGGGGACGGGCGCAGGCGCTTCAATCTTCACGGATCGCTCAAAGCCCACTATTTATCGAGCCTCGAAGGGGAGCGCACATGCGTATCGCGGTAATCGACGAGGCCGGAGCAACGGCGCGACTCGACGCCCTCGCCGGGCTCTTGATGCAGAGCATCGAGGACGGGGCGCTCGTCGGCTTCGTACTGCCGTTCGACGTCGACCAAGCCCGGTCCTATTGGCAAGGCATCTTCCCCTCGCTGACGAACGGGGAACGTCTCCTCATCTGCGCCTATGTCGAGGACAATCTCGTCGGCACCGTCCAGCTCTATCTGTCGCCGGAACCGAATGCGCTGCACCGGGCGGAGGTTTACATGCTGCTCGTGCATCGAGATTTCCAGCGACAAGGCATCGGTTCAGCGCTCATGGCATCGGTGGAAGACGAAGCCAGGTCGAGAAAGCGCACCCTTCTCCTTCTCGACACCGCCGAGGGCGGAGCGAGCGAGCGGCTCTATCGGCGCATGAACTGGCGGCAAGTCGGCGTCGTGCCGCATCATTTCGTCGACCCGTTCGGCAAACCAAGGGCGTCCATCTACTTCATGAAGCACCTGACGCCCTAAGCGATGGACGTATTTTCTCGCCATCTTCCTTGACGAATTCGCACACCGGATTGTCCAGCAGCGGCAGCACAGCTTCCGACGGCCGGCAGAGCCTCGTGCCCTTGGGCGTCTCGACGATCGGCCGGTTGATGAGGATCGGATGGGCGAGCATGAAATCGATCAGTTCCTCGTCGCTCCATTTCGGGCCGGCGAGACCGAGCTCGTCGTAAGGCGTGCCCTTCTCCCGGAGCAACTGGCGGGGTGTGATCCCCATCCCCGCGATCAGTTCGAGCAGCCGCTCGCGGCTCGGCGGCGTCTTCAGATATTCGATCACCACGGGCTCCTCGCCGCTGGCGCGGATCATGGCGAGCGTGTTGCGCGAGGTGCCGCAAGCGGGATTGTGGTAAATCGTGACCGTCATGGTTCTGCTTTCAGGGGATGGGATTGCTGAACGGTTTCGGGCTTGAGGAGCCAGCCCATCAGCGCAAGCGCGATCAGGGCGCCTAGCAGCTCGGCGACGATGAAGCCCGGCAGATCGACCGGCCTGATGCCGGAGAAGCTGTTGGTGAGCGACCGCGCAACGGCAACCGCAGGATTGGCGAAGGACGTGGACGCGGTGAACCAATAGGCCGCCGTGATATAGAGCCCGACCAGCCACGGCACGGTCCGCCGCTCGAAGCGCAGGCCGGCGAGAATGACGACGACAAGGCCGAACGCCGCGACGCCTTCGGAAAACCACTGCGCCGGCCCGGTCCGCGGCTTCGTCGCGACCTCCAGAACCGGCAGGGCGAACATGAGATGCGCGGCGAT
>NZ_RZSA01000950.1:0-2482 GCF_003998075.1 Mesorhizobium sp. M2A.F.Ca.ET.037.01.1.1
GTGGAGTACGAGCCGGACGGCTCGGTCTCCTTTATCGGCCGGGCCGACGACGTCATCACCTCTTCCGGCTACCGCATCGGGCCTTTCGATGTCGAAAGCGCGCTGATCGAGCACCCGGCGGTCAACGAGGCGGCGGTGGTCGGCGTGCCCGATCCGCAGCGCACCGAAATCGTCAAGGCCTTCGTGGTGCTGGCGCCCGCTTACAAAGGCAGCGAGGCGCTGGCCGAGGAACTCGCCCAGCATGTGAAGAAGCAGCTCTCGGCACACTCCTATCCGCGCGAGGTCGAGTTCGTGAGCGAGCTGCCGAAGACGCCGAGCGGCAAAATCCAGCGGTTCCTGTTGCGCAAGGCGGAAGTCGACAAGCGCAAGGACAGTTGAGCCAGGTGCAGCACGGGAACTGCTGATCTCCCCCCTTGTGGGGGAGATGTCCGGCAGGACAGAGGGGGCGCTGCCCCGCCGACGGATCGGTACTTGGATCGGCCCGTCCCAGCGCTTCGTCATCCTCGGGCTTGACCCGAGGATCCATGCCGTGACCTTCTCCGGAGGACGCAGCGGAGCAGAATTCTGAACCGTTGCAACACCTTAGCGTTACGGCATGGATCCTAGGGTCTGCGCTGCGTCGCTTCGCTCCTTGCTTCGCCCTAGGATGACGACCTCAATGGTTTGCGTTCCTTCGCGCCCCCCTCTGCCCTGCCGGGCATCTCCCCCCTTGTGGGGGAGATTGGCAGCTTCAGCGGCAGCGCCTAAGTCTTTTTTTAGCCCAATCTTGCCTGCAAGACATGCATACGGTTTTCGGCGAAACGGGGCACATCATGCGGCTGGTCTTGACACTTCTCCTCGCGCTGGCGGGCAGCGCGGCGCTCGCCGCCTCGCCGGAAGACGATTATATCGCGGCGCGCGACAAGGCGATTGCCGACATCACCGCGCAGGTAAGCGCCAACACGGCCATCGAAACCATCGACGCGCAGAACGAGAAGGCGCTGGCCGACCTGAAGCAGCGTCTCGCCGCCATTCTCGGCCCGCTTTCGGTCAAGGGTTTTCCGGCGACCGGCACCAACAACATCGAAAGCCTCAACGCCTCCGATATCGGCTATGGCATGCTCGACGGGCTGCGCTATGCCCAGAGCGACGACGGCCCGAGCATCGTCGTCTCGACGCGCGGGCTGACCGAGCGCTGGCTCAAGTCCAAATCGACCGAGGCGGAAGCGGATTTCAAGCTGCCCACCGATATCGGGGCGGCGCTGAAGCTCGACAGCTTCTACACCCAGGCCATCGGCAGCGACGCCGCCTTCTCCGGCACGCTCGACTTTCCGCTGAAGAAGCCCGACGGCGCCGACATGGTGGTGGCCCGGCTCGGCGGCTGGACGCAGGATGTCGGGCCGATCTACGAGCAGCATGTCGTGGTGGCGGTGGTCAAAGGTGACCGAGCGCTGATCGCCGAGGCGCCCGCCTCCCCCGCCGTGCCGAAGATCGCGGCCTGCGATTCGATCTGGGCAGCCGCCGACGCCGCCGCGCAGAAAGCCCAGCAGGGCAACGAGGGCTCGGACCAGGACGACTCGCAGGCTTCCGATCCCGCCAACGCCGCCTGGGAAAAGGGCGATGCCGACTACCGCGCCTGCATGGCTGAGCGTCTGCCCGGCGATCCGTCCTTCCCGGCGCTGCTCAAGCAAGCTCAGGACCTTGCCGACGGCATGACGGGCAAGTAGCCCGCCACAGCAGTTCCAGGCGCGGCGGTTTTCTCAGCCCGCGTTGGCTCGCAAGTTCCGCCGCGGAACACGCCGCGCGGCCGGGCGCGCTGCTTCCGCGATGATCCCGTTGGCCTGAGGCGCGGCATCCTTGCGCGACCTTGCGTCGGTCACCCGATGCAGCCGCTCGTAAGGCAGCAATTCCCGGATGCGCGCATTGAGCGCTTCGACCTCGGCGTGCAGATCCTCGCATTCCTGCTTCTGGATATCGAGCTGGATCTGCTCGGACGCCTGCTGCAACGAAAGCTGTGAGAGATTGGTGCTGACCTCCGACAAATTCTTCTTGTCGGCTTCGCTCTCTTCCCTGAGAACGGCGAGCCTTTCCTCGGCGATCTGGCGTTCGGTGACGGCATCGTTCAACTGCCCCTTGAGCCTGGTGATTTCGGCCGAGGCTTCGCCATTGTCGGTCGAGACCTTGTCCAGGCGCGACTGCAGTTCCTGCATTTCGGCGCGCAAACCACGCATCTCGGCCTGGCTGCGCGCCAATTCGGCGGCGCTGTCGCTTTCGGCGATCCGCGCCGCCTCGGCTGTTTCGGCGAGCCTGGCCTGGGTTGCCTCCAGCGCCTTCTGCAGCCGGGTTTCTTCCTTTTCGTGATTGCCGATCTGAGCCATCAGCTCGGCAATATGGGCGGTTTCGCTGGCGTGGGTTGCCGCGAACTCGTCGAACTTGTGGCGGGCCTCAGCCTCGCGTCTTTGCGCTTGCTCCAGGTCGACCCTGAGGCCGCCCTGCCTCTCGC
>NZ_RZSA01000951.1:0-2479 GCF_003998075.1 Mesorhizobium sp. M2A.F.Ca.ET.037.01.1.1
GCTTGGCATCCGCGTAGTCGCTGCTCCCCTCATTCCCATCGGACGCATTCATCGCCATATCGCGCGGGTCCAGATAGCCTTCGAATGCGGATTCTGCAAAAGGACCTGCCAGACACGCAACTATCTCTTGGATCGCTTCATCGCGTTGGAAATGTCGATCCATATCGTTCTCGAAAATCGGCTTTAGCTCCGAGGTGAATCCTTGCGCTGAATAGAAAACCGTGCCTTCGACAAAACCACCGCACTCTCCGTCACCGGCGTCGGGGTAAATACTAACACTTGAGAAAGCAGGGAGTTCACGGTCGTCGTCGAACATCTGACGGTGCAAAACGATGGCGGCCACCGCGTGCCCGGCTTCGTGATGCGCCACAGACGGGAGAAGATATTGGGAGGCTACATTCATGCGGTGCGGCTCTCAGATCTAGTTTCCATCCAAGCCCTGATATCGGATTCAAGCCATGCGACTCGGCCGGGGGAGATGCGACGCCGCTTAGGGAACAGGCCTGCCTTCAGAGTCGCGCGGTCGCGCTCGAACTGCGTTCCACTGAAGTGCTTCAGGGTCTTTGCCGACTGGCCGGCGGCCCAGGCAAGTGCCCGCTCGCCTTCCACATCTTCAAGCCAAAGATAGAGATCGTCGTCGGGAGCATCCAGCGTTGGACGGACATCAAATGCGTTCATGTCCGGACAGCCTTCAGAAAGAAGGGATAGAGGCTTCCGTTTGATCGGGAACGCTTAGTGTTGGTAGCGGCGCCCACATGTTCGAAAAGCGTGATCATTGATGAGTTCTTCCAGTCGGTGCGGCATCGCAGTGCTTTTGCGCATAGGACCGCAATTGTCGTGCCAACTGGGAAAATCGTTTCGGAACAACGTGATCGCTCTGGCAGCGTTGTGTCAGATGTCCGACATCGTCGAGAATCCGACAACGAGTGCTCCTCCTAATCACCGGATCAACCTCCGGCGCCAGTCGGTGACACCGCATTCCTCTGTCTTTCCAGGAGACGGCGTGGACATCAATGCCGTTCCTCACCGAACCCGCCTCCTAGCCCTTCGCCCATACGTCACGGCCGCCCCCCGGTTTGGCTTCAACCTGAAGGATTACGGCGTCCTCTTCGCAGAGAAGATCGGGTTGTTCGTGGCGCGCGCAGCGGAGCCCAAGGAGCTTTTCTGGGTTGCGGATACTGGCATGTCGATATTACGACCGTGTGTCCTTCGACAAGCTTGGTGGCTTCTTCAACCAGAATCTCGCCGCGGAGATCGAATCGTTATCTGCGCCGCAAAGTGCGGCCGGTGAGCGGCGTGGCCCTGCGTTCCAGTTGGCCACGGTCCTCGCTGGGACGAGCAAGTAAATGGCTTGCGCAGCAACGGTGCGATCACACCTGGAGCACGGCGTCATCAGGAAAGCGCCATCCTTGTGCGCCCACGACACCCTGGTCGCCATCGGCCGCATCGCGGGGGGGCACTGTGGGCGATAACCATTCATTGATCTGGGCGATTGAGGGTTCTGCCGGGGCGCTATTGCTGCTCGGTAGGGCTGCGGGCTGGCGAGTCTACCAAGGCGAGCAACGACAGGCGAGACGGCAGACATTACGTGACGGAACTTGATATTGCAGTGCAGCAAGCGTAGAGCACCGCGCGCTTATCGGAGTGTCGTCCATGGCCCTTACCAATGCTGGTAACGAGGCAGAACCTGTCGAACAATCGAGCCATTCTGAGGTCGAGCAGCACAGCACCAAGGCGCTGATGTCGGGCGCACTAGGTGTCGTTTATGGCGATATAGGCACCAGCCCGATCTATGCATTTCGCGAGGCGTTGCATGCATCAGCGGGTGGCAACGTCGCCAGCCGTGGCGACATCCTCGGCGTACTCTCGCTGATCATCTGGTCCCTGACGATCACCGTGACGATCAAATACATCATGTTCGTGCTCCGCGCCGACAATCGAGGCGAGGGCGGAGTGCTGTCGCTTATGGCGCTGGCGCGCAACAGTTTCCCGACCTGCTCTGCGGTGATCCTCGGCATCGGCATCGGCATCGGCATCGTCGGCGCGGCGCTTTTTTTTGGCGACGCCGTCATTACGCCGGCAATCTCGGTACTGTCGGCGGTCGAAGGTATGAATGTCGTCACGCCGACGTTCCAGCCCTATGTGGTGCCGCTGACACTGGCCATCCTGGCGATCGTGTTTGCGGTACAGCGGTTTGGCACCGGCGGCGTAGGATTGGTGTTCGGACCCGTTACCGCGCTGTGGTTCCTGGCCATCGGCCTTTCCGGGCTCAACCACATCATGGACGACCCGGAAATCCTGCTGGCAATCAGCCCGCATTACATCGTGTCGTTCCTGGTCAACTCGCCTGACGTCGCCTTCGTTACGGTTGGTGCAGTCTTCCTCGCCGTCACCGGAGCCGAGGCGCTCTACGCCGACCTCGGCCATTTCGGCCGCAAGCCGATCGTGCTCGCCTGGCTGGCGATCGTGTTCCCTTGTC
>NZ_RZSA01000952.1:0-2473 GCF_003998075.1 Mesorhizobium sp. M2A.F.Ca.ET.037.01.1.1
GCGCGAGAAGGAGCTGGACGAGGCCACCGCCAATTCAGACCGCCTGGCCAAGAGCCTGGCCGTGACCGACCAGGAAGCGGCGCTGGTGGAACCCATGGTCAAGAAGGGCCTGATGGCCAGGACCGAGCAGATCCGCGTCGAGCGCGAGCAGACCGACCTGCACGGACAGCTGGCACTCGCCGGAGAGACCATCAAGAAGACCCAGGCGGCAATCACCGAAGCGCAGCTTCAGGTGAACGAGCTCGGCCTGCAATTGCAGCAAGAGGCGCTGAGCGACCTGACGCAGGCGCTTGCCGACCTTTCCGTCGTCGACGAAACCATCCGCGGCGCCACCGACAAGGTCGCGCGCACCGATATACGCTCGCCGGTCGACGGCATCGTCAACACGCTCGACGTCAACACGCTCGGCGCCTTCGTGCAGCCGGGCGCGGTCGTGGCCGGCATCGTGCCGACATCCGAGACGCTGCTGGTCGAGGCTCGGGTTTCGCCGCGCGACGTTGCCTTCATCCAGCCGAACCAGGAGGCGCTGATCAAGGTCACGGCCTATGATTTCTCGATCTTCGGCGGCATCGAGGGCAAGGTCTCCAACATCACCGCCGACAGTCTCGTCGACCAGAAGACCGGCGAGCCCTATTATCAGGTGCGCGTCGCCACCGAGAAGTCGACGCTGACGAGGAACGGCAAGACCTATTCGATCATCCCCGGCATGATCTGCTCGGTCGACATCAAGACCGGACGCAAGACGATCCTCAACTATCTCTTGAAGCCGATCAACAAGGCGCGTCAGGAGGCGATGAGTGAACGATAGCGCAATGCGCCCGGACACTCCGCGCGAACGGCTGCTGCCGGCGCTCGCGGCCGAGGATTTCGGCCCGGAATTCCGCGTCGTGGCGCGCGGCGGCGTACGTCGCGGCATCCGGCTGGAGCGCGCCTTCTGGGTGTCGCTGAAGCACATGGCGGAAAGCCGCAAATGCACGATCGGTATGCTGGTCGAGGAGATCGCCGAGCATCATCCCGAGGGCAACCTCACCTCGGCGATCCGGGTCGCCTGCATGCGCGGTCTTGCCGAGGAAAGCATGAAATTGCGCAAGCTCGCCTCGATCCGCACGATCAACGCGATCCTGGTCGCCTGCCCATCACCGGCTTTCGCGCTGTCGTCGTCGAAGAAGATCCTGGCCTTCAACACGCCGTTCCAGCAACTGGTCAGGCGACAGTTGCCGAGCGCGCCCGGAGAGGATGGGCGGCAGGATTTGAAGCTGGCGCTCGATCTCAACGTCACCGATATCTTCGCCAGGCTCGACGCCAATGGCGAAACGCCGGTCACCAGCGGCTTCGTCATCGGCGCCGGCGAGCGGCGCTATCGTGGCCAGCTCAGCGCCGTGCGCGCGCCTGTCGCCGAGCCGGAACTTCTGATGGCCTTTGTCTTCAACGGGTAGCGTACCTCAGGAAGAACGCGCAGCGATTTCCTGTGCTTCTGCGTGTCGCGAAAAGGCGACCCGCCCCAGTCTATTGCCTCATATCCGAAGCCAATGACGATTCCGGCGATCCTTCGCCGGGCGCCACCGTCGCGAAGCCGCCGGCGATGTCGGCGATCTGCGCGCCGGACTTCGATCCGTGGATCCAGGCGCGATCGGTGCTGAAGGAATAGAGCGGAACATAGTCGGGCAGGTCGCTGTCGCGCAGGACCGCATTGCCCAGGCTGTCGAGGATGAAGGCGCCGCTTCCCGTGCTGACCGACAGCACGGCATGGAAGAACTTGCGGCGGCGATCCTGGAGCACCACCAGCGACATGCTCTGCGCCGGAATGCCGGCCCTGAGCAGCGCCGCCATCTTGAGTATGGCGAAGTCCTCGCAATCGCCTGCGCGATGCTCGAGGATTTCCGAAGGCTTTGCCCAATAGTCGAGCTTGCCGTAGACGGCGCTGTCCTTGCGATAGGCGATCAGGCGGTTGATGCTTGAGTTGACGAAGGACAGCTTGTCGCGAAAGCCCTTGCCGGCGGCAATGTCGATGATCTCGGAGAAAGCCGGACTCTCATGGTCGCAAGGGCTGCCCGCCGTGCAGTCGACGATGGCCTTGTAGACGGGAGCCCAGCGCGCCGCTACCGGGAAGTTGCGCATCGACAAGGCGACGGAGCCGAAGACACCGGGGATGATCGCGGCGGTATGGATCGGGTCTATGCCGGGTTCGGCCTTGGCGGCGGAAAGCGCTTCAACCTCGGCCGCCGGCGCGTAGCCAGTCGAAATGTCCGCGGTGCGGTATGCGACAGCTGGCTGCCAGGGCTGCGGCCGGGCCAGCGAAACGCCACCGAGGCTCGCCGGCGCAACCACCTTCTGCAGGGCCGGTTCCGGGCTCGAATTCGCGCTGGCGGATGATGGATTTGCGAAGCCGGCAAGGCCGGCAGCCAGCAAGAGTACCTTGATCCCCGTCATTCCCGGGGCTGCTTTTTGTATTTTCATAACGCCCACCTTTGAC
>NZ_RZSA01000953.1:0-2470 GCF_003998075.1 Mesorhizobium sp. M2A.F.Ca.ET.037.01.1.1
ATACCTATACTGGTTCCTTCGACACCGCCGGCCGCACCATGATGGGCCTGCTGCCGAAGGACATCCACGCCGTTGCCGACGGCCTGTCGCAGGCCCCGCTCGGTGTCGGCGCCAATTGCGGCGTCGGCGCTTCCGATATCCTCGCTTCGCTGCTCGACATGACCGAGGCGAAGCCGGAGGCGACCGTGATCGTCAAGGGCAATTGCGGCATTCCGGAATTCCGCGGCAGTGAAATTCACTATTCAGGCACGCCGGAGCTGATGTCCGATTATGTGCGGCTGGCGGTCGATGCCGGCGCCAAGATCGTCGGCGGCTGCTGCGGCACCTCCTTCGCCCACCTTGCCGCCATGCGCAAGGCGCTCGACGGCCACACCAAGGCCGAGCGCCCGACCGTCGCGACGATCGTCGAGCGCATCGGTCCGATGCGCAACAAGACCGCAAGCGCCGGGGACAGCGGCGAAGGCAGGCGCGAACGCAGGCGCAGCCGCGCCTGACGGGCCTGTCTATTTGCTGTTTTCGGCGTAGCGCGACAGCGCGGTGTTGAAATCGACGACGTTCTCGGAATTCATTGTCGCCAGCGCGCCCGACGCGCCCGGATCGCTGATCTGTTCCAGCATGACGCGAAAACGGTCGTTGTTGAGCGCCGAAAGCGCCGTGTTGCGGGCGGCATCGACATCGCTTCGAATTCGCGCCGAATCAGCCGAAGCCGCTGACGACCCCCGCACCGGCGCATTGGCCGCCGTCGCGTTCGCATTGCCGATTGTCGTGATATGCACTGCTCGTCCCTCAAATCTATCAGCACTGACTAACAGACGCTGATTGCAATGATGTTCCGGAAAAGCCGCGCAATTTAACGATTGCAAAAAAGGCCGACGGGACAATGCATGTCGCCCAGAAGTGTGCAGCGGTTCTGGGGCAACGACATGCATCAAAAAAACCTAAGCGCGTCGCACCCGCGACGCGCTTAGTCCCGCCGGCCTTCGTTCAATTCGCAACGCCCTATTTATTACCGTCCAGCGATGAGGCCAGGCGCACCAGCGACAGGAACTCCGCCCTGTAGCCGAACGGATCGGCGCCGCGCGCGGCGTCGGCGATCTCGGCGATGCGGTCATAGCCGAAATTCGCCGTCTGGTCCTCGTCGCGCAGCTTCTGCCCGAAGGCCGCGACGGCCACCGAGAAGCGCTGGTCGGCGCCGGCCGCGTCGAAGGACGAGACCTCATTGGCGGCGGTCACCGGCGTGGTGATCAGCTTCGAGACATTCTCGCTCGGCAGCTTGTAGCGGATCTTGACGAAGGCATATTCGTCGGCATTGGCGACGCCGCCATTGTCGACCTTGGCCTGGCCGTAGCGCAGCGGATCGACCTGCTCGCCGCCGCTCCCTTTCGGCGTGATTTCATAGACCGCCGTCACCGAATGGCCCGAACCGATATCGCCGGCATCGACGCGGTCATTGTTGAAATCCTCGCGGTTGAGGGCTCGGGTCTCATAACCGATGAGACGGTATTCGGAGACCTTGGCCGGATTGAACTCGACCTGGATCTTGACGTCCTTGGCGATGGTGAACAGCGTCGAGGAGGCATCCTCGACCAGCACCTTCTCGGCTTCGGCCAAAGTGTCGATATAGGCGGCCGTGCCGTTGCCGTTCTGGGCAATGGTCTGCATCATCTGGTCGTTGAGATTGCCGCGCCCGAAACCGAACACCGAGAGGAAGACGCCGGTCTTGCGCTCCTTCTCGATCGTTTGCTTGAGATCGTCGTCATCGGTCTGGCCGACATTGAAGTCGCCGTCGGTGGCGAGCATCACGCGGTTGACGCCGTCCTTGACGAAGGATTGCTGCGCAAGCTTGTAGGCTTCGCGGATGCCTTCCTCACCGGCCGTCGATCCGCCGGGCTCGAGATTATCGATGGCCGCAAGGATTTTCTGCTTTTCCGCCGCCTTGGTCGGCATCAGCACCGTGCCGGCATTGCCGGCATAGGTGACGATCGAGACGGTGTCGTCGGGCTTGAGCTTGCTGACCAGCAGGCGAAAGGCGGATTTGAGCAGCGGCAGCTTGTCCGGCTCGTCCATCGAGCCCGACACATCGATCAGGAAGACGAGGTTGGCCTTGGGCTGCTCGGCCGGCTTCACGTCGAAACCCTTGATCGCGACATGCATGAGCTTGGTGTGCTCGTTCCACGGCGTCGGCATGACGGTGACTGTCGAGTTAAACGGCGTCGCGGCCGAATCCGGACCCTTCCAGTCGTAGGGGAAGTAATTGATCATTTCCTCGACCCGGACGGTGTCCGGATCAGGCAGGCTGCCTTCCTTCAGGGAGCGCCGCACGAAGGAATAGGAAGCCGTGTCGACATCGATCGAGAAGGTCGAGACCGGGTCCTGCGCCGTTTCATGCACCGGATTGGTCTTGAAAGTCTCGATGCGGTCGCGGTTTTCCTCCTGCGGCTGCATCTGGTCAGCCGGCATGGGCGCGGGC
>NZ_RZSA01000954.1:0-2465 GCF_003998075.1 Mesorhizobium sp. M2A.F.Ca.ET.037.01.1.1
AGGCGATGACCATGGCCGACCGCATCGGCATCCTCGCCGACGGCGTCCTGGTGCAGATCGGCACGCCGCGCGCGATCTATTCCGAGCCGGCAAACCTTCATGTCGCGGCCCGCCTCGGTCAGCCGGCGATCAACCTTCTGCCGGCCGGGCTCCTGCCCGACGGGGGCGCGCCGACCGGAACGAAAACGATCGGCGCCCGCACCGAGCATCTCGCGATCGAGAAGGCAACGAACGGCCATGCCGACGGCGTCGTCGACTGGGTCGAGCATCTCGGCGACCAAAACCACCTGCATGTGACGGTGGGGGCGAAGAAGCTGGTGACGCTGACCGATCCAGACACGTCTTTAGCCAAGGGGGACAAGGTGACGATCCGCTACATCGCGCCGCTCTATTTCGGCTCGGACGGGCAGAGATTGATGTAGCGGGGGACTGATGTAGCCGCGACGCCCCATATTTTCGCATACCGATTGACGGCCGCAGATACGGACTGGACGAAATCCATGAAGCACTTTTTCAACCGCAAGGACACGATCGTCACCGAAGCGCTCGACGGCTTCCTCGCCACGGCGGGATCGGGCGCGCTGGCCCGCCTCGACGGCTACCCCGAGATCAAGGTCGTGCTGCGCGCCGACTGGGACAAGACCAAGGTGGCCGTGGTCTCCGGCGGCGGCGCTGGGCATGAACCCTCGCATGCCGGCTTCGTCGGCGCCGGCATGCTGACGGCGGCGGTCTCCGGCGAGATCTTCGCCTCGCCGAGCGTCGAGGCGGTGCTGGCGGCGATCCGCGCCACGACCGGCCCCGCCGGCTGCCTGCTGATCGTGAAAAACTATACCGGCGACCGACTCAATTTCGGACTGGCGGCGGAGAAGGCGCGTGCCGAAGGTCTCGCGGTCGAGATGGTGATCGTCGCCGACGACATCGCCTTACCGGACATCGCGCAGCCGCGCGGCGTTGCCGGCACGCTGTTCGTGCACAAGATCGCCGGGCACCTGTCGGAATCCGGCCATGACTTGGCATCGGTTGCCGCGGCGGCGCGTGCGGCGGCCAAGGACATCGTTTCGCTCGGCATCTCGCTTTCCTCCTGCTCGATCCCCGGGCAGGCGCATGAGGAGCGCTTCGGCACGAATGATGGCGAACTCGGACTCGGCATCCATGGCGAGCCCGGCGTCGAGCGCATCGCCTTGGAGGCCGCCAGCAAGCTGGTCGCCATCATGGCGGAGCGCCTCGCCGCGCGGCTCGATCCGCACAGCCGCTATGCGCTTTTGATCAACAATCTCGGATCGGTGCCGCCGCTCGAAATGTCGCTGATTGCGAATGCCGTGCTGTCTTCGTCGCTGGAAAAGGCGGTGGCGCTGACGATCGGACCCGGGCACCTGATGACCGCGCTCAACATGAACGGCTTCTCGCTGTCGCTGATCAGACTGGATGCGGAACGCGAGAAAGCGCTGCTGGCGCCCGTCGGCCCGCATGCCTGGCTGCCGGCAAAGCCGGTTCGCGCGCCGGTCGTCGTGGCGATGGCAAGACCCGCTGCCGGTGCGACCGCAAAGCCCGCCAGCCGCGATGCGGCCGCCGAGCGGCTGATCAGAGCCATTTGCCAGAGGCTGATCGCGCTCGAAGAGCCGCTCAACGCGCTCGACGCCAAAGCGGGCGACGGCGACACCGGCTCGACCGTGGCGACAGGGGCGCGCAGCATCCTCGAGCGCATCGATGCGCTGCCGCTTGCCGACAGGGCCGCAACCGCTGCCGCGATCGGCGATACGCTCGGCACCTCGATGGGCGGTTCCAGCGGCGTGCTGTTGTCGATCTTCTTCACCGCGGCCTCGCAATCGATCGGCGCCGGCGCCCCGCTCACCAAGGCCTTGCTCGCCGGGCTCGACCGGATGACCTTCTACGGCGGCGCCAGGGTCGGCGACCGGACCATGGTCGACGCGCTCGAGCCGGCGCTGAAAGCCCTTGAC
This sequence comes from Mesorhizobium sp. M2A.F.Ca.ET.037.01.1.1, assembly GCF_003998075.1. Lineage (NCBI taxonomy): Bacteria > Pseudomonadati > Pseudomonadota > Alphaproteobacteria > Hyphomicrobiales > Phyllobacteriaceae > Mesorhizobium > Mesorhizobium sp. M2A.F.Ca.ET.037.01.1.1. Next base: position 1,959 of record NZ_RZSA01000954.1, read on the forward strand.
GCGAGCGGGCTGGAAGCGGCCGCCAAGGCGGCCAGGCAGGGCGCCGAGGCGACCGCCGCGATGCAGAAGGCAAAAGCGGGCCGCTCCGCCTATATCGGCAGGCAACTCGACATCGCCGATCCTGGCGCCTTCGCGGTTGCCGAGGTTTTCGCTGCCGTGGCGGCGCTGTTCGCCCCGGCATGAAGGACGGACAATGGCCGCAGCCGATTTCTCCAGACTGATCGCGGCGGCGGCCGATACGATCGCGGCGCATGCCGAGGAGTTGACCGCGCTCGACCAGGCGATCGGCGACGGCGACCACGGGCTGAACATGAAGCGCGGCTTCGAGGCGGTGCGCGCGGAGGCGGACGTCTTTTCAGCGAAGCCGCTGCCCGAAGCGCTGAAAGCGGTCGGCACCAAGCTGGTGATGACGGTCGGCGGCGCCTCCGGCCCTCTGTTCGGCACGTTCTTCATGGCGCTCGGCAAGGACCTGCCGGCGGCACCCGATAGAGGCGGGCTGACGGCGGC
>NZ_RZSA01000955.1:0-2463 GCF_003998075.1 Mesorhizobium sp. M2A.F.Ca.ET.037.01.1.1
CCTTATCCTGGCAATGGGGGCAATCCTCACCCGCGCGATGGCAATCTGGCCATCGCCCTGGACGCGCCAATGATGGTTGTCTTCCTCAACCTTTCGTCTGTGCCTCCCACTTCTTGGCCGACGCCGTGGGCGAGCTGCTTCTGGAGTAGCGCTCTTCGGCCGACCAGCGAGGCAGACCGTAGCGAATGGCCGGCGAACTGCTCTCCCGTTCGCCCTCGGCCCGGATAGACGGCAGCCTCTCATCGCAATTGTCACCCTTGAGGCGCGCGCGCGAGTTCGTGGAGTGCATGCGCTATCTCGTCATTGGTCCACCCGGCCGCCGCGGCGCTCTCAACCAATTCCTGGAGAGCCGGTTCCAGTGCGCGTTGGCAATGAAGTCCGCGATCCGGATGATCAGCCGCGCAGCCTGGTTCCGCGATCGTGATCCTCGATCGCTTCATCGCAGGCCAGGGGCTTTCGCCCGTCTCCTTCAGCCACACGAGGCGTATGAGCTCGGATGTCAGTGGAGCGCGCTTGGGATATCGCTTGATGCGGTCAACAAGCTGTTCCAGTGATCCCGCGCGTTGCAGCTCCTTGAAAAAATGGTGTGGCGCGACGCTCCCGAGCCGGTGCGTCTCCGCCAGGCTCCATACGTACCGATAGGCCGCCATGAAATCGGATCGTGGCGGAGCCTCGGACGGTTCGGCCTTGGTCAAGATACCCCCGCCCACGAGGCTATCGGCCTTTTCAATGATCTGGCGCGTCCTTGTTTTTGAAAGGCGATGTTCCTGCGCCAGCTCGGCCACGGTCTTGCCATTCAGAAAGCCGTCCACCAGGGCGACATTTCTATCGACGTTCGGACTGAACCCCCAGCAGGCCCGCAGCCGGTCCACTATCGTCATCGTACCACTTCCCTCGATGATCCCGCTTTTCACGGGTTTCGATTCAACATAACCGCGATCGTATTTTTGCTGACAGCAAGATCGCCGGGCGAAACGCCCTGATTTGCCGGGGCAAGTGTTGTCCAAAACAGCCTTTACCGCAACACCCCGGCCTCGAACCTGACGGATCACCCCGTCGGAATTGCCGGGCTGCGCGGACTGCTTTCCAGCCGCCTGCCGATTGAACGCGCCGATGCGCCGTTATGGTGCCGCTTGCGAGCGGGCGGCGGCAAGGGAGGCTGCGCCGCGGCTGGAAAGTCACCTTGGCCCTGCGGAATTCCTCAGTTGCCAGCCGCGCCCTTGCCCCCTTCGCTCTTCGCGGCGGTGGGGTCTGGTGCCGCGGGATTCGCGGGAAGGAAACCGAACAGGAAAGGCCGGAACCGAAGGGCGCCGGGAGTGGAATGGAAAAGAGCGATGTCAAGAAACTCAGGAGCGGCGTGCTGTGTGCCGCGGTGCTGGAGCGGGCGGGCTTCGTGGTCGATCCGAAGGAGAGCACGAAACGCGCCGTCAAGTTCCGGCGCGGTGACGAAATCATCATCGTCATCCACGATGGCAAGGGCTGGTTCGATCCGCTGTCGGACGCCAAGGGAGACGTATTTCGCTTGGTCGAGCACCTCGAGAGCGTCCGCTTTGTCGAAGCGCTCGACCATGTGGCGGATCTGTTTGGGTTCGTCTTCAGCGAGCCCGTCTGGACGAAAGCTCTCGGCAGGACTCGACCGGACCTTTCGATTCATGAGCGCTGGCAAAGCCGCCGCAAACCGTGGCGCGGCTCCATGACCTGGCGCTATCTGCGTGACGAGCGCCGTCTCCCCGAAACCGTCATCGGCGCGGCAATCCGCCAGGACCGACTGCGCGAGGGCCCGCGCGGCAGCATGTGGGCCGCGCACACCGATGAGACCGGCGCGGTCACCGGCTGGGAGGAGCGTGGGCCCAACTGGCGGGGATTTGCCACCGGAGGCGCAAAGGTCCTGTTCCGGTTCGGCCGTGACGATGCCGAGCGCTTCTACGTCACGGAGGCCGCGATCGATGCCATGAGCCTCGCCGCTGTCGAGGCGATGCGCCCCGACAGCCTCTATCTGAGCACAGGCGGCGGCTGGGCGCCGGCGACCGTGGCGGCCATCCGGAGGCTTGCGGCCCGAAACGGCGCGCTGCTTGTCGCCGCCACCGACAACAATGACCAGGGCGAGGTCTATGCCCGCCGGCTCGAGGCGATAGCGGTGGAGGCAGGGTGCGGTTTCGAGCGGCTGCGCCCTGCGGCGGATGACTGGAACGAGGATCTGCGTGCGATGAACGAACCGGAGAGGGAGAAAGGGAGGGAGAGAAAAGGCCGGCTGCCGCATGCCCGCCGGCCGCGTCAAGGGTGAAGCTGCGCCCGGCTTCGCCGGCCCTTGACCCGTCCGGACGGAGAGGCGGCCGCGGGGGATGGGTCAGGAAGGGCTGAAGAGGATGGCGAGTCCCGAGAGGATGAGCCGCGCTCCGGCCCGACGAGGCTGAAGGAGCCCCACTCATGAACCCCACCTCCCCGATCCGCAAGATCTACCAG
>NZ_RZSA01000956.1:0-2460 GCF_003998075.1 Mesorhizobium sp. M2A.F.Ca.ET.037.01.1.1
GCAACGAGTTGGTGCCCGAACAAGCCGTCGCGGACGTCAAGGCAGGTGGCGTTTTCTTGCATGGCCTTGGTCTAGTCTAGCGGCATCCAACGCCTGGCTCCCTCGCGCAATAATATTCTCCCGTGCGGCGACTTTCCGAATTGGCTTGACTTCCAAATCTGTGGCTTCAGCCGCATTGCAGACTGCAGAAGTTCCAACACTCGCCCCAGGGCTTACCATGGCCTTTCGCCTCTTTGTTCCGACCCTTGCCGGCGCGACGCTACGTGAGCGGCTGCTCGCCTGCATCGGCGCCACGATCGGCATTGCGCTGACCGGCGTGATCAGCGGGCTCGCCATGGGCGGAGGCCCGCATGTGGCGCTGCTGGTCGCCCCGATGGGCGCCTCCGCCGTGCTGCTCTTCGCCGTGCCGTCGAGCCCGCTCGCGCAGCCCTGGTCGATTATCGGCGGCAATTCGATCTCCGCACTGGTCGGCGTGACAGTGGCGCATTTCGTGCACGACCCGGTGATCGCGTCGGGCCTCGCTGTGGCGCTGGCGATCGCCACCATGTCGTTCGCGTAGCCTGCATCCGCCGGGCGGTGCCGCGGCGCTGACGAAGCGCGAAAGCAGCTTCTCGACCACAACGTCCGCACCTTGCCAGTGGTCGATTCGGACGGCCGGCTGGCCGGCGCCGTGGGCTTGCGTGAGCTGACTAAGGAGGCCGATGCGGTGAAGGGCGTTATGTCGAAGATTGCTACCGCCTCTCCCGACACGCCGGCGATGCGTTTGCTCCCCGTGCTCACCGACGGCCGCAGCCATGCCGTGGTCATCGTCGATCCCGAGCGGCGCCTCCTCGGCCTGATCACCCTGACCGACCTGCCGGCGGCGTCGGCGCGCGTGCAGGCGGCAGACAAGTCGCCGCTCAAAGCAACGGCATAGCGGCCCAACCGCGTGGACAAGAATCGGAGGTGGGCGGGCAATCACTCGCGGTCTCGAATAAGGGAGCAGTCCTTCCAGGCTTTCGGCGACCTTTCCGGCGCACACGAGCGCCAAAGTCCGCGTAGCGCAATGCGTCAGGCGGCAAACAATTCCTGTAGCCAGAGGCCACTATCCAGCTAATTTTTCATCACGATCGGGCAATCGGCGCTGGAAACGCACAGTCGAGCCGCTCCGCCCAAGGGCGGATATCATCCAGGATGGAGTCGAGAAGACGGACACCATCGCGCAACTGATCGCGCTTGAGCATCAAAGCGCGATCACCCGGAACACGCACCGGATCACTACCCGGGGCAACTCGACTTGCTCGGCAGCGTTGAGCGAGAAATCGCATCTCACGTTCGAAAACAGCGCGTCCGGCGAAATGGGTTGGGTCGAGAACCTGGACGAACAGGGCGTTCGCTTCTCCGGTTTCAGCTCCCTCGGCCCGTCCATATCCGCCCAGCGCTGCTGTCAGGGCCTCTGTTAGGAAAACTAAGCCAGTTCCTTTGTGACCCTGCTCGATGCCGCCGAGCGGCAAGATAGCACCGCCAGCCGCAAAATCGGCCGGATTCGCACTGACGTCGCCATCCGGACGCATGATCATCGGGTAGGGCAGCATCGTTCCCTGACGTTGGGCTCGGTTCATCGGACCCTGAGCCGACATCGCCAAGGTGGTGTCAATCAGGATCGGTGCTTCCCCGGTAGGAATGCCTGCGGCAAACGGATTGCAGGAAAAAATTGGCGTCAGGCCGCCGTGAGCAGCTACGACGGCCTCGGCCGGCGTGCTCACGGTCATCATGACCATCATGCGCCGATCGGTCCCGCGCTCGAGATAAGAGGCGAGGCATGCAACGTGCTGCGTTCGACGCACCACAACTGAGCCCAGCCCGTTCTCGGCGGCCATTTCACAAGCACGGTCCACGGCCTGAGCAGCCACCCATGGCCCGGGGAGAAAATCCGCATCCCAAGTTTCGCAACATCGGGTCGCCTGCAGCACTATATGTCGGCCGTCGGGATTAGTTTCTCCCTTCAGCAGCCAATCGCAGTTGCTCGGCAGACGCTGCACTCCATGAGTGGAATAGCCAAGCAGATCGGCTTCTAGAAATTGCCGCGCTACCACTTCAGCGCGCACTTGAGGCAGACCGGCGCGGGTCAGCAGCTGCGAGGAAAAGCTGAGAAGATCCTGATAGGCATACCGCTGCGCTGTCATTTGACTCTGTCAAAGTTGCTAAGAGACTAGGTCAAGCCGAGCCGGCCTGTCCGTGTTGACTCGTAAGGCGCGGTTACGCTCTTGAGGAAGAGGCTTCATCGAAGGTCCATCGCGTTAGCAAAGGGGCGATGTCCAAGCTCCGATGATCTGTTGTGTAGGTCATAACCGGGAAAGCTGATGAAACTATACCGCCGTCGCTAGCTGGGTCAATCGCCACGAACGACGTCGCCGCGAACTACATTCTCGTGATCAGAGGTCCAAACAGCCGTACCTATAGCCACGTTTAGTCCTTATC
>NZ_RZSA01000957.1:0-2455 GCF_003998075.1 Mesorhizobium sp. M2A.F.Ca.ET.037.01.1.1
ACTTTGATCGTTCGTGACTTCGACATTAAGCACAGTCCTTGGGTACGCTTCGCTTTTGCGCGAGCCCCTTATATGGGGTGCCAGGCGAGCCAGGTTTAGCCCCTGCTTCAATGCGGCTGCCGATCCGGCGACGATCGTCCTGATACTAGGCTCGCTCGCGGCTGTGCCTTCGCGCGGGGCGAGAGGTGACGGGGACACACCCCGAATCGGCCACGACCGTCGCGCCAAAGGTAAATTTTGATTCAAACTTTGTTGGTAATTTCTCGTTAGGAATGGGGCTTCCGGCGGCGCTGTTCCTGCCTTCGGTCTGTTTTGTCTTGCGTACAGGTCAAAGATGCGGATTTTTGGCGTCGTCAGTTTCGTGCTCGCAGCGCTTTGCCTTGCCGGCTGCTCGTCCACGTCGGGCGCCGATGCCCTGCAACTGCCGTCCAACGAGACGACGAGCTCGGTCGTGCGGCCGAGCGCGCCGGTTTCGAAGGGCATGAGCACGGTCCAGCGGGAGAAAACCGTAGAGACCGCATCGATGTCGGGCATGGCGCGCATCACGCCGCCGGCGCCGCTGCTCGACGAGGGTAACGCGAGCCCCGGCGACGAAAATCCGCGCCCGTTCGGACTCGCCTAGGAGGAGACGGTAAACTTCCCGGCGACCGATCTCCCGGACAGCGTCGAGCCGCCGGTGCAGGAGGCGGCGCTCGTCTCGCCGCCGAAGCGGCTGTCGCGCGCCGCGCCCGCCATGCTTGCCGGCCCGGTCACGCGCTATGCCTTCCGCGATGCCAAGCCGATCAATTTCGGCCGCTCCTCGCCGCGCCATCTGGCCGTGCATGGGGTCGACGTCTCGCGCTGGCAGGGCAACATCAATTGGAGCAAGCTGCGCGCCCAGGGCGCCAACTTCGCCTATATCAAGGCGACCGATGGCGGCGACCATCTCGACCCGATGTTCATGAAGAACTGGCGCAACGCCGACGCCGCCGGGCTGAAGCGCGGCGCCTATCATTTCTTCTACTGGTGCCGCACGGCGGGTGAGCAGGCCGACTGGTTCATCCGCAACGTGCCGAAGATGGACGGCGCATTGCCGCCGGTGATCGACGTCGAGTGGAACGGCGAATCCTCCTGCAGGCGCAAGCCTTCGCGCGAAAAGGTGCTGGAGAAGATGCAGGTCTTCATGGACAAGCTGGAGCGCCACTACGGCCAGCGTCCCATCATCTACACCAGCCCTGATTTCTATCGCGACAATTTGCGCGGCGCCTTCCTGGATTATCCGTTCTGGCTGCGCGCCGTGGCGGCGCATCCGTCAAAAGTCTATCCGGGCCGCAAATGGCTGTTCTGGCAGTATTCGGGCTCCGGCCTGTCGCATGGCGTGACAGGCCGCATCGACCTCAACGTCTTCCACGGCGATGAGCGGCAATGGCGCGCCTGGCTGGGCGGCGGCGGCCAGATGATGGCCGACGCGGACTGAGGCGCATCCGATCGCCTCGGCTATCTCCGTGGCAGATGTCGCGACTCCGCCATCGTCACATAGGCGAGCACGGCCATGAAGGTCGCGAAATAGGCCACAATGGCGGTGACGACGATTAGGCTCTCTGTAGGCATTTCCATCTCCTCGGAAAGAACGGCCGAGGAAACATCAGGAACGATGGGCTTTGCCTTGATCTGGATCATGCGATCGATCAATTGGATCGCCTGGCCGCCATGCCGCGCTCAGCAGGTGACCAGATCCGTGTGGCCAAAACCCTTCGAGTAGTCGAGCACGGAGATCACTGTCGGCATCACGCGGAAGATGCGGACCTGATCCGGCGTCGGCATCGGACCGGGCATCGAGGTTTGCGGCGGATACTTCATCGGCAGCATGCGCAGAACCTTCTCGGCCTCGGCGCGGTCTTCCACCGGCTGCGCCCGCGCCGCCATGGAAAGCCCGGTGATCTCCATCACCTGCGGCGCGTCGTGGTCTATGGTCAGCGACAGGCGATCGTCCCGCGCCAGATTTGCCGCCTTCTGGCTGTCCAGGCCGCAGAGGAAGTAAAGGGTGAGGCCATCATTGACGTAGCCCACAGTCGTCGCCTGCGGCCAGCCGTCCGGCCTCAGCGTTGCGACCGTCATGATCCGGTGCTGATCCAGCAGTGCCTGGATCTTGTTTTTGATCTCCTGGTCCATTTTCGCCTCCGAAAGTCATTGCTGACGGCGGCATGGTAGGGGACAGGGAAGGGCGAGCATTGACGCGCATCAACCGGTGGTGTGCTGACGCGCCTTTGATGTGATGCCGGCCGGACAATGCGGAGGTACGCTCAAGAATTGAGCGCGGCGTTCCCCTTCTTCCCTTGTGGGAGAAGGTGGCCGCGAAGCGGCCGGATGAGGGGTGCTCCAGCTTGACGAAGACCTTTGCCGGCGTTGGACACCACGACTGGATCGCCAGCGTCTCACTCCGCTGGAACACCCCTCATCCGTCTAGGCGCTGCGC
>NZ_RZSA01000958.1:0-2452 GCF_003998075.1 Mesorhizobium sp. M2A.F.Ca.ET.037.01.1.1
GCGCATGGTCCTTTCCGAAAGCCGAACTGGTTTCGGGGTCATGCGCCAAAATGGGAGATCGATGATGAATGCATTCCTGAAGTCGTGCACGGCGCTGACTGTCGCGCTGACTTTTTCCGCTCAGGCCATGGCCCAGGTCAAGGAACTCGGCAAGGGCGAGGGCGAGCTAAACATCGTTGCCTGGCCGGGCTATATCGAGCGCGGCGAGACCGACAAGGGTTATGACTGGGTGACGGCTTTCGAGAAGGAAAGCGGCTGCAAGGTTAACGTCAAGACCGCCAACACCTCCGACGAGATGGTCTCGCTGATGAACGAGGGCGGCTTCGATCTGGTCACCGCTTCGGGCGATGCCTCGCTGCGCCTCGTGGCCGGCAAGCGCGTGCAGCCGATCAACACCGATCTGATCCCGAGTTGGAAGACCGTCGACGACCGCCTGAAGGACGCGCCCTGGTTCACCGTCGACAAGGTGCATTACGGCGTTCCCTACCAGTGGGGCCCGAACATCCTGATGTACAACACCGATGTCTTCAAGGAAGCGCCCAAGAGCTGGAACGTCGTCTTCGAGGAAATGAAGCTGCCCGACGGCAAGTCGAACAAGGGCCGCGTCCAGGCCTATGACGGCCCGATCCACATCGCGGACGCCGCCAACTATCTGAAGTTCCACAAGCCTGAGCTCGGCATCAAGGATCCATACGAGCTGAACGAAGACCAGTACAAGGCGGCGCTCGACCTGTTGCGCACGCAGCGCACGCTGGTCGGCCGCTATTGGCACGATGCCGCGATCCAGGTCGACGACTTCCAGAACGAAGGCGTGGTCGCTTCCGGCTCCTGGCCCTATCAGGTCAACACGCTGGTCGCCGCCAAGAAACCGGTCGCCTCGACCGTGCCGGAGGAAGGCGTCACCGGCTGGGCCGACACCACCATGATGGAAGCCGACGCCGCCCATCCGAACTGCGCCTATATGTGGCTCGAGCATTCCCTGTCGCCCAAGGTCCAGGGCGACGTCTCGGCCTGGTTCGGCTCGCTGCCGGTCGTGCCCGCCGCCTGCAAGGGCAATGAGCTTTTGACCGACGAAGGCTGCAAGACCAACGGCTACGACAATTTCGACAAGATCAAGTTCTGGAAGACGCCGGTTTCGAAATGCGCCAGCCAGAACGACCAGTGCGTGCCCTATTACCGCTGGGTGTCGGACTATATCGGCGTCATCGGCGGACGGTAACGCTCTTTACCCTCCCCTTGTGGGGCGGGTCGACGCTTGAGCGTCAGGGTGGGGCTGTCTGATGGTTCGCGCTGTCACCCCCACCCGCGGCTTCGCCGCGACCTCCCCCATCGAAGGGGGAGGTAGAGCGCCGCGCGAACTCGCCTTCGTTCAACCGGAACTGAACTGACGGGGCCCATGACCTCTGCCGTTTCCTTCAAACAAGTCTCACGCCATTTCGGCAGCGTGCGCGCGGTCGATGCGGTCGATCTGGAGATCGCGCCGGGCGAGTTTTTCGCCATGCTCGGGCCGTCCGGTTCCGGCAAGACGACGTGTCTACGGCTGATCGCCGGTTTCGAGCAGCCGACGGCTGGCTCGATCTCCATCTTCGGCGAGCGCGCCGAAGGCGTTCCGCCCTATCGTCGCAACGTCAACACCGTCTTCCAGGACTATGCGCTGTTCCCGCATCTCAACGTGCTCGACAACGTCGCCTACGGCCTGATGGTCAAGGGCGTCGGCAAGGCCGAGCGGCTGAAGGCTGCGGAGGAAGCGCTGTCGCTGGTGCGCCTGCCGGGCTATGGCGCGCGCCGCCCAGGCCAGCTTTCCGGCGGCCAGCGCCAGCGCGTCGCGCTCGCCCGGGCGCTGGTCAACCAGCCCAAGGTGCTGTTGCTCGACGAGCCGCTCGGCGCGCTCGACCTCAAGCTGCGCGAGAACATGCAGGAGGAATTGAAGTCGCTGCAGAAGGCGCTCGGCATCACCTTCGTCTTCGTCACCCACGACCAGGGCGAAGCGCTGTCCATGGCCGACCGCGTCGCCGTCTTCAACGACGGCAGGATCATGCAGGTCGGCACGCCGGAAGATATCTATCAGCGGCCGAACACGCGCTTCGTCGCCGATTTCGTCGGCTCGTCCAACGTGCTGCCGCCGGATTTCGTTCAGCGCTATTCCGGCCAGCATCGCTGGGGCAGCCTGCGCCCGGAATCCATCCGCGTTTCAAGCGCGACCAGTGGCGACGGCGTCGCCGCGCGCCTGGTCGGCACCAACTATCTCGGCGCCACGACAAGGCTGGCGCTCGATGCCGAGGGGTTGAGGCTGCACGCGGTGGTGCCGGCGGGAACGGCGCTGCCGGCCGAAGGCGAGGCGGTGACGCTCACCTTCAACCGCGATAGCCTGCATCTGATGGATGAGCCGGCGTGATGAAGGCTTGTGCGAGGCCCCCCTGAGGGGGAGATGTCCGGCAGGACAGAGAGGGGG
>NZ_RZSA01000959.1:0-2452 GCF_003998075.1 Mesorhizobium sp. M2A.F.Ca.ET.037.01.1.1
GGCCCAGGAAATTTGCGGCCTGATTTGACGGACGCGCAACAACCACCGTGCCTGTTGATTTGCAATCCAGTTTCGGTGCCGGCTTGCCGCTGCCAGCCTTCATATGTGCTGCAGGACAAGAGATTGCTGCCTGAGCGGTGGCTACCTTTTTCTTTTCTTTCGCAACGGCTGCTCCGGTGGCCGCCAATACCATTGCTACGCCAAACACAACGAGTTTCATTGAAACGCCCTCACCCTGCACAATCCGAAATGATCGCGCCTGCGTTAACGTTACGTCAACTATATGTTGTCCGCAACGACGATTCCCTGTTTCGATCTCTGGTTGCGTTCGATGAAATCGCAGGTGGCAACCATGGAAGCGATCTTCGACGACATCGCAGCAGCTCTGGGAGCCCCGCCGAGGCGGTTGCGGGCAGGCTACGGCGCCTGGCGCTACGCCTGGCTGAAAGCCGCGTCGCAGTAGGCGTGGGCATAGCTGTCGTCCGCGCTGTCGCCGGCTGAATATTAGCAGTTTCTTGTTGTAAGCCGCTGACGAGAGCATAGTCCTATCGGCGGGTACGAGGAGCTTTTGATGGAGAGTTCCATGCGACTGATCATTCTGTTGGTCGCCTGCGTCGCTGTGTTCATCGTCCGGGATGGCTTGGCCAACAAGAGCGCTTATCGAATTGCGACAGTGAAAAGCCTCGAACAGGTGGAAGGCTTCGGCCTGGTACAGAACTAGCGCCAGAAGTCGCCTGGCTCATACTGCTGGTCAGCACTCCAAGCCCCGCGATATTGCAGGCCGTTGGCCTCAGCCAATTGAGGGCTCAGCATGGGCTATCCTACCCGTCCTCGTGCTCACGCGGCGTGAGCCTGTCATGCGACACTCCGGGGCCTCGCTAGGGTCGGATGCAGGTCTGTCAGGGCTGACTTTTTCCGGGTATCCGGGTATATCGCGACTTCCGTCAAGGGGATGCGAACATGGCGCCCCCTGCGCCGACCCGGACCTTTGTGCGCACTAGCGATTCTGCAAGTCACAGCCGCCAAGAGTTGTGCGCTGCTTGTATTGGTTGGTGGGCGAAGCGTCCTGACACCCATGTCGGTCAATCGTTGGTGAAACACCGTTTATTTGATTTCTCGGACAAAATATGCTGCTTCTCGCGCCCATGAAAAAGCTCTGCCTGATGGTTCTGGCGTCGCTGGCGCCGGTCTTGCCGGCCAAGGCGATGGACAATGCGTTGCGCGCCGGCCTGATGAAACTCGATCCCGAAACCCGCCTCGAGCAGCGGTGCGACGCAGAAGTGCTCGACCGGATCAGCCACGACGATCGCAACTACAAAGCCGACCGGGTCGTGGCCTACGCCTTCGCCACGCCGCAGATGAGCGCCGATGCCATCAAGAGCTCAGGCGCCGCCTTCCGCAGCAAGGGCCAATGGTACCGGCTGAAGTTCAAATGCCAGACCGCGCCGGACCATATGCAGGTGCTGCAGTTCCGCTACAAGATCGGTGACGAAATCCCCGAATCCGACTGGGCCAAATACAATCTCTACGACTAGTTCCCGCCCGCCCGCTTGACCGGCGAACACCCGAAATGATTGAGGGCTTGCGCTGGCGGCGCCGTTTTCCGGCGATGTCCGAACCTGCGTCTTGACGCCGATGGACCATGCCTTTAGGCCCGTCCGGCAAAGGGCCATGTTCATTTCAGGCAAGGATTTCTAGTCGATGGAAATATTCACTGCCACAGGCCTTTCAGCTCTCCTCCAGGTCGTCGCAATCGATCTCGCGCTCGCCGGCGACAACGCAATTGTGATCGGCCTCGCGGCGGCCGGCCTTCCCGCGGATCAGCGCAAGCGCGCCATCATTGTCGGCATCGCTGCGGCCACGGTCCTGCGCATCGTCTTCGCCCTCATCACGCAATGGCTGCTGAGCATCGGCCCGATGCTGCTCATCGCCGGCGGGCTTCTGCTTCTGTGGGTCTGTTGGAAGATGTGGCGCGAATTGCGCGTCAGCCATGACGACGAGCGCGATGCGACCGAAGCGCTGTCGAACAACGACTACAACAAAGACGGATCCGTCGCCGGCAAGGGAGCACGCAAGACCTTCTCTCAGGCCGCCTGGCAGATCGTAATCGCCGACGTCTCGATGTCGCTCGACAATGTGCTCGCCGTCGCCGGCGCCGCCATGAAGCATCCGACGGTGTTGATCATCGGGCTGGCCCTTTCGATCGCCCTGATGGGTTTTGCCGCTTCCTTTGTCGCCCGGCTGCTGCATCGATATCGCTGGATCGCCTATATCGGCCTGCTGATCATCTTGTACGTGGCGATCAACATGCTTCTCGGCGGCGCCGTGCAGCAGTTCCCCGACCATTTTGCCTTCCTGGCGCCCTGGTTCGGGTCGGACGCTCACTAGAGCAATTCCAGGAAAAGTGTGAGCGGTTTTCCGTCCAGAATTGCGTCAAAACAAAGGGATAGAG
>NZ_RZSA01000095.1:0-11180 GCF_003998075.1 Mesorhizobium sp. M2A.F.Ca.ET.037.01.1.1
CAGCGGCGCCGGCAAGTCGACGCTGATCCGCTGTCTGAACGGGCTGGAGCGGCCGGATTCCGGCGAGGTCTTCATCGAGGGGCGCGAGATCAGCCGCCTCGGCGAGCGCGAGTTGCAGCCGCTGCGCCGCCGCATCGGCATGGTGTTCCAGCATTTCAATCTCTTGTCGGCCAAGACCGTCGAGGACAATGTCGCGCTGCCGCTCAAGATCGAAGGACGCCCGCGCGCCGAGCGTGTGGCCCGCGCGGCCGAGCTGCTGCAACTCGTCGGCCTGTCGGAGAAAGCCAAGGCCTATCCCGCTTCGCTGTCGGGCGGCCAGAAGCAGCGCGTCGGCATCGCCAGGGCTTTGGCCGCACGGCCGGCGCTGCTCTTGTCGGATGAGGCGACATCGGCGCTCGATCCGGAAACTACGCGCTCGATCCTGGCGCTGCTCAAGGACATCAATTCCAGGCTCGGCCTCACCATCCTGCTGATCACGCATGAGATGGAGGTGATCCGCTCCATCGCCGATCGAGTGGCGGTGATCGATGCCGGCCGGATCGTCGAGGAGGGCGCCGTCTGGCAGGTCTTCGCCGATCCGAAGTCGGAGATCACCCGCAGCCTGCTCGGCGGCATCCGGCCGCAACTGCCGCCCGAGATTGCCAGCCGGCTGGTTCCGGGCGAAGGGGCGGAAACGATCCTCCGGATCGACGTCGCCGGCGAGGCGGCGCGTCGCCCGCTGCTGTCCGAGCTTGGCGCCAGCGTGCACGGCGCGTTCCGGCTTGTGCATGGCGGCATTGACCATGTGCAGCAGCAGCCGGTCGGCACGTTGTTCGTGGCGCTCCCTGGAGCCGACGCTGCCCATCTGGCGGCGGTTATCGCTTTCCTGAAGAACCGCGGCGCGCGGGTGGAGGTGCTTGGCCATGTCGCCGGTCCTGTTTGAACTCCTGCTTCGTTCGATCTGGGAGACGGTGCTGATGACCGGCGCGTCCGGTCTGATCTCGCTTGTCTTCGGCCTGCCGCTCGGCCTCGCTCTGGTCGCCACCGATCGGGGCGGCATTGCCGAAAGTCTTTGGATCAACCGCCTCCTCGGTGCCGTTATCAATGGCTTCCGTTCGGTGCCGTTCATCATCCTGCTGGTGGCTCTGATCCCGGTGACGCGGCTGATCGTCGGCACCTCGATCGGCACCTGGGCGGCGATCGTGCCGCTGTCGATCGCGGCGACGCCCTATTGCGCGCGTATTGCCGAAGTGTCGCTGCGCGAAGTGGACCACGGGCTGATCGAGGCGGCGCGCGCCATGGGCGGCAACCGCTGGACGATTATCCGCGAGGTGCTGGTGCCGGAGGCGCTGCCGGGCATCGTCGCCGGCTTTACCGTGACACTGGTGACGCTGGTCGGCGCCTCGGCCATGGCCGGCGCCATCGGCGCCGGCGGTCTCGGCGATCTCGCCATCCGCTACGGCTATCAGCGCTTCGAAACCAGCGTCATGGTCGCCGTGGTCATCGTGCTCATCGTGCTGGTCTGCGGCATCCAGTGGATCGGCGACCGGCTGGTCGCTCATCTGGATCATCGTGGATGATGTGCGGCATCCGAACGCAATTTGCCGCAAAAGCCGGGAATTGAGCGCCGGTATGCTGCGTTTGCAATGAGATTGGTCGGTGTGTTTCTTCACCGGCAATGACACGCATGTCATCGTGCGATGGGGAGCTAAAACAAAGAGTTGCCGCCAACAGGAGCCTGACCATGCCAAGAATAATTCCGGTGCTCGATCTCGACCGCCTGGAGCAGGGTCCATCCGAACTTCGAACTTTCTTGTTTGATCTACGCACCGCCGCCCGCGATGTCGGGTTCTTCTATCTGAGCGGCCACGGCATCACCCAGCCGGAGATCGACGCGGTGCTGGGCGCTGCGCGCGGCTTCTTTGCCTTGCCGGAAGCCGACAAGCTCGCCATCGAAATGGTGAAGTCGCCGCAGTTCCGCGGCTATACGCGCGCCGGCGGCGAACTGACCAGGGGCAAGGCCGACTGGCGCGAGCAGCTCGACATCGGCGTCGAACGCGCGACCATTGCGCAAGGGCCGGGCGTACCGGCCTGGACGCGGCTGCAGGGCCCGAACCAGTGGCCGGCCGCGCTCCCCGATCTGAAGCCGGCGTTGCTTGCCTGGCAGACCAAGGCGACCGATGTGGCGATCAGGCTGCTCAAGGCCTTCGCGCTGTCGCTCGACCAGCCGGAGGGCGCCTTCGATGCCATCTATCGCGGCGAGCCGAACCACCGCATGAAGATCGTGCGTTATCCCGGCCGCGACACGACCGGCGACGACCAGGGCGTCGGCGCGCATAAGGATGGCGGCTTCCTCACCCTTCTGCTGCAGGACGAGAACAAGGGGTTGCAGGTCGAGTATGACGGCAGCTGGGTCGATGTCGACCCGATCCCGCGAACGCTGGTCGTCAACATCGGCGAACTGCTTGAACTCGCCTCGAACGGCTATCTCAGGGCAACCGTGCACCGCGTCGTCACCCCGCCCGCCGGCGTCGAGCGGATTTCGGTGCCGTTCTTCTTCAGCGCCCGGCTCGACGCGACTATCCCGCTGCTCGGCCTGCCGGAGGAGCTGGCGGCCGAGGCGCGCGGCCCGGCCAGCGACCCTGACAACCCGCTGTTTCGCAACGTCGGAACCAATGTGCTGAAAAGCCGGCTGAGGTCACATCCCGACGTAGCGCGGCGCCATTATACGGACCTGTTGGAAAAAGCATCGGCCGCCGGCTGACGACTTCACAATGATTAAGCGAGATTTTTTCGCGATCTCGGTATTTTTTGGAATTTCGTTCGTGGAAAATACGCCGCCGAGACCCCAAATAGGCAGCATCGCTCGGTGTTTTCCTCCCATTGCGCCGGGCGATGTTCCCCTCTGAAGGTTATGACCTTCATGCTTGGCCGGGCTGCTTTCGCGCCCGGCCTTTTTCTTTCAAATGCTTTAGAGATGCCTTGATCAGGCGAAGGCGATACTGATCGCGCCAAAGTGGCCTAGAGCATGTCTCCCGAAAGTGGGAACCGGTTTCGGGATAAAGACATGCGTAAAAACCAAAGACCTAAAGCGCATGGAGCGAATCCGAAGGATCGCGACGCGCTTTAGCTCGTCAGCTTCGGCAATCCCGCCGCCAGCGCGTCGATGGCCAGCCGCACCTTCAACGGCAGATGCGGCATCTGGAGCCAGAGTGCGTGGCAATCGTAGAGATAGTCCGGCTTGTCAGGCAGCACGCGGATGAGCTTGCCTGCTTCGACACGCTCACGCACCAGCCAGTATGGCAGCCAGGCCAGCCCCATGCCTTCGCTCGCCGCGTCGGCGATGGCATCGAGATCGTCGAGACGCAATCGACCGACCGGCGCGAACTCTGCGACGGAACCGTCATCGCGCGGGAAGAGCCATGGCTGCAACACATGGCCGAGCCGCCGGTAGACGATCGCCTGATGGGCGGCGATATCCTCAAGATCGGTGGGCTTGCCGAAGGTCTCGATGTAGGACGGCGAAGCGCAGACGACCATGCGCTGGCGCGCGACTCGGCGCCCGATGATGCCAGCCCGATCATCCAGCGCGCCGGTACGGATCGCAAGGTCGAAACCGTCCTCGACGAGATCGGCGAAGCGGTCGCTGAGCGACAGGTCCAGCTCCAGCGTTGGATGGCGCCGCGCGAGCGCGAGCAGGATCGGCGTGACGCAGTGCCGGCCGAAATGCGCCGGCATCGTCACCCGCAGTTTTCCGCGCGGCTCGGACAATTGGTCGGCCGCCAGCGCATCGGCCGCCTGCGCTTCCGCCAGCACGATCCTGCAGCGCTCATAATAGGCGCGCCCGAAATCGGTCAGGCTCTGCCGGCGCGTGGTGCGGTTGATGAGGCGTGCGCCGAGCCGCTCCTCAAGGAAGCGGACATGCTTGCCGACCATCGGCCCCGAAAGGTCAAGAGCCGCCGCGGCGGCCGTGAACGAGCCGAGGTCGATGGCTTTCACGAACACTTCCATGCTTTCGAGGCGATCCATTGAAAACCTGCCGTTTCGACTGTTCTGCCTGAGCAGCGATTTATCGGCTCTCCACGCCCTTGCATAGTTCCATTCCATCGATTGGATTTGGAGTTGCATGGATGGCAAGGATTGTTCGCTTTCACAGTCACGGCGGTCCCGAGGTGCTTCGCATCGAGGAAACAGAGGTTCCGTCGCCAGGTCCTGGCGAGGTGCGGATCCGCGTCAGGGCATTGGGCCTGAACCGCGCCGAAGCCTCGATGCGCAACGGCACTTACATCGAAACGCCGTCGCTGCCGTCAGGCCTCGGCCTCGAAGCGGCGGGTATTGTCGAGGCGGTCGGCGCCGATGTGGAGGGCCTCGCGACTGGCGATGCGGTCAGCATCATCCCGCCGCGATCGATGGCGCGCTGGCCTGCCTATGGCGAGCTTGTGACCTTTCCGGCCGAGTTCGTCGTCAAGCATCCGCCGTCGCTTTCGTTCGAGGCCGCCGCGGCGACATGGATGCAATATCTCACCGCTTATGGCGCGCTGATCGATATCGCCCATCTGTGCCGTGACGAGCCCGTCGTCATCACCGCCGCTTCGAGCAGCGTCGGGCTCGCCGCCATCCAGATCGCCAATGGAATTGGCGCCGTGCCGATCGCCGTCACTCGGACATCGACCAAGAAGGCGGCTTTGCTCGATGCCGGCGCCGCGCATGTGGTGGCGTTGGCTGAGGACGATCTCGAGGCGCGGCTGAGAGCGATCGCGCCGCAAGGCGTGCGGGTCGTGCTCGACCCGGTCGGCGGCCCGATCTTCCCGCCTCTTGCGGCCGCGATGGCGCACGGCGGCATTCTCATCGAATATGGCGGCCTCAGCCCTGAGCCGACGCCGTTCCCGCTGTTCGAGGTCCTGGCGAAGACGTTGACCCTGCGCGGCTACCTTGTCCACGAGATCACCGGCGATCCCGGCCGGCTGGAAACAGCCAAGCGCTTCATCCTCGATGGCCTCGCATCGGGCGCGCTGAGGCCGATCATCGCCAGGACGTTTCCGTTCGAGGCGATCGCCGAGGCGCACCGCTTTCTCGAGGCGGGCGAACAGTTCGGCAAGATCGTCGTGACTGTGTGAGGGCCTGAAAGGATCGGCGCCCGATCGAGCGGCGCGCCCGATCGATCATGCCGCTCGAATTACGGAGACCGTCGCTAGCCGCGCTTTTCGATAACCGCGTAGAGCACGTTGCGGTTCTCGCCATAGAACACCTGCGCGTCGACGGTGTTGCGGTCGACGCTGGCATTGATGATGTTCCACATGTCGGCTTCCGAGCGCAGTAGCAGCACCCAGTCCATGAATGTCTCGCGATAGCCGGCGTCGGGAGTGCCTTCGGCATAGTTGGCGAACAGGAACCTGCCGTTCGGCTTCAGCATCTGCAGGCACGTCTTCGTCAGCTTAACCGCGACGTTGTGCTGAAGATAGTCGTAAAGGCCCGAAGCATAGATCAGGTCGAACTTGCCGAGCTTGTGTCCTCTGGTGAGCACGGTTCGCACCGAGCCGTCCACGGCCTCGATCGCGGTGCCCTGGAAATCGCGCGCGATCAGACCGACGCTCTGCGGATCCTGGTCGAGCGCGACCCACCGCTTCAGCCTGCCCTCGGCAAGCGCGGTCGAGCGGTTGGCCTCGCGCAGATGGCCGGCCGCGATCGCCAGCACCTCGGTGTCCGGGGCGTTCATTGCGGCGGTCTCGTCGACATAGCGGGTCAACAGGTCGCGCCGTTCCCGGGCCGCGACGCATGATGGTACGTTCTGGGTGTGGCTGTAGAGCGCTTTGCCGATCTCCGAGGCGTTTGCCACGTCCTCGGCCACATGCGGGTCGCAGTAGATGTAGTCGAGCAGCTGCGCGTCGCCGGAATAGCCTCTGGGCTTGGTGAAGGACCAGTGCGTAAGCGGATCCTGGAGGAAATATTGCAGGATCGCATGGTTCTGCGCCACCGGTATCAAGGCCTGCCAGACATCGGGATGGACCCTGGAACGCAGTGCATTGAGCACTGACAGCAGCCGGCGAACGATCTCGGCGGGATCCTTCCGCAGCTCGATCTGCTGCTGCGTCGTCAACAGGATGAGCGCCAGCTCCGCGCGCGCCGCTTCGAACGCCTCGCCGTGGCGCTCAGGCTTCCCTCGATGCAGACCGGCCGCAATTGTCTTGGCAGTAATCAGGCTTTTGCCATCAAAAACGGTCTGCACTGGATACTCCGTGGTTAACAGTCATTTAACTTATTGCGTAGAATGTCGGATTTGCCAACGGTGGTCGTTAGCATTTTAATGATATGATTAATTTCCCGCTAACCATCTCGCTTCATTAGATATTTTGCGGGTCGGAATTCGGGTTCGAGTTAACGCAAACTTGTCTCCCGCCGTGGCATTTTATTGCTCGGCAAACCGTTGTTTCCCTAGGAGCGGGCCCGCGTGGGGGCAGGAGCGAGAAAAGAGTTCGAAAGGCAAAAACCCTTTGAGCAGGGGGTCATTGCGGACGAACGCGTCGCGTCCAGATTGGCCGATATGGCGCATGTCGAGCCCTACGAGCCGCGTCCCGGCCCGGGGCCGAACGAGCTGCGCGTCCTTTATCGCGAGGAATCGCAGGCGAAGCGGCGGCGGGAAGCCAGGCCCGGGCTTTGGATGGCCGTCGCCATCTATGTGCTGTTCTCGGCGACGGATCTGCTGCTGATACCGGATGTGGCGCTCTACACGATCACGGCGCGCTTCGCCGTCGGCCTGACCGCGCTGCTGACGCTGGAGGGCCAGCTTCGCCGCGGCGTTGCCACGCAATGGCTCGACTTGACCTGCGCGGCCGCAATCATCTTTGGCTATATCGGCTGGCTGTGGCCTACATCCTGGGGAGCCGACCGGGAAACCGTCGCCTACTACATGGTGTTCGGCACGATCTTCATGATGAGCGCCAACCTCTTTTTCACATTCAGCTTCAAGGTTTCGATCATCACGTCGACCATAATCCTGTGCATTCTGTACGTGGTGAATTATTTTGTGCCTGCTTCGCTGACGTACAAAATGGTGTTCGGAACCTTCTACGTCTCGTGCTTCACTTTCACCTCCTATGTGAACTGGAAGCTGAACGAGGAGCGCTACAACGTCTTCCTCAACGCGCTCGAAGCCAAGATCCAGCACAAGGAGGCGACGGAGCGCGGCAAGGCCTTGCTGAGACTATCGCGGACGGATCCGCTGACGGGCCTGGAGAACCGCCGCGCGATCGACGAGAAGCTGCGCGAATACTGGAGCGACTGGCAAAAGCTCGGCAACCGTTTCGCGGCGATCCTCATCGACGTGGATTTCTTCAAGAAGTTCAACGACTGCTATGGCCACCAGGAGGGCGACCGTTGCCTGATCCATGTCGCCAACGCGCTGGGCGAGCTGGTCACGCGACACAACGGCTCGATCGGGCGCTATGGCGGCGAGGAATTCATCGTGCTCGCCCGCATGAACGACAAGCAACAGGTCGCCGATCTCTCGGAAGCCATTTGCCGCACGGTGGAGGATCTGGCGCTGACGCACGAGCTGCGGCGCGACGGCACCTCGATCGTGACGGTGAGCGTCGGCGCCGCCTTCACCAGGACGCAGGCCGGCGCCAAGTTGGAGAAGATCATCCACGAGGCCGATCGCGCGCTGTACCTGGCGAAAGCCGGCGGCCGCAATTGCGCGCGCCTGTTCGACCCGACCGATCCGCAGAGCAGCGACGAGAGTGAGAACATCGCGGCCTTGCTCAAGATCGCAATCGACAGGAATCTCGTCTCCCTGGTCTATCAGCCGATCCAGGAAATAGCCTCGGGCCGGGTCGAGGCCGTCGAGGCGCTGATGCGCCTCAAGATGCTCGACGGCATACTGGTTCCGCCGAGCCTGTTCATTCCGGTGGCCGAACGCACCGGCGCCATCCTGGAGCTCGGCCGCTGGGCGATAAGGACGGTGTGCACCGACGTCCTTGCGCATGACGACGTCCGCGTGGTCAGTGTCAACGTGTCGCCGATCCAGCTCAAGACGCCCGGCTTCGCGACGTCCGTCGCCGGCATCCTCGGCGAAACCGGCGTGGCCGGCAGCAGGCTTGCCTTCGAGATCACCGAGGGGCGCGAGTTGGAGATGGACTCCGACATCCTGCGCTGCATCAGCGACCTGAAGCTCCTGGGCATCAAGATCTGGCTCGACGATTTCGGCACGGGCTTCGCCGGCCTGTCATGGCTGCGCCTGATCGATTTCGACACGGTCAAGATCGACCGCTCGTTCCTGCATGACTGCGGCACGCCCAAGGGCATGGCCATGCTCCAGGACATCATCGCGCTGGTCCGCAACCGCGGCCACAAGATCCTGGTCGAAGGCGTGGAGACCGACGAGCAAATGGCCCTGATGCGCGAATTCGGCATCGACAAGGTCCAGGGCTACCACGTCGGCCGCCCGATGCCCGCCGCAAGCTTCCAGGCAAAGCAGCAGGTGCGGAAGCGCCCGTTCACGGTGCTGAAGTCGGCATGATACGGCATTCGAATCGAAACTGCAGGTAAAGGCATTTCCGAGATCGAGTCTGAGGCGCGGACTGGGGAGCAGTTCCTACTTGCTGCCCGCCAGCCGTCCTGTCCCGAACAGTTCGGCAAGGTGGTGGTCGTGGTTTGAGGCGCGCTTACCTGTTTGCAGGCTGCGGCCCCGCTCAGCAAAAGGGTTAATAGGCCGCGGCCGAGCCGGGTATAGCCTGAAGGCGCTCGATGTCCTGACGGGGCGGGGCGCCGAACAGGCGCCGATATTCGCGACTGAACTGGGACGGGCTGTCGTAGCCGACCGCGAAACCGGCGGTGCCGGCGTTGGCCCCGTCGGCCAGCATCAGCCTTCGCGCTTCCTGCAGGCGTAGCTGCTTTTGATACTCGAGCGGGGTCATACGTGTGATCGCCTTGAAGTGGGCGTGAAGCGACGACGCGCTCATGCCTGAGGCGGCGGCAATCTCGTCGATCCGCAACTGCGTGTGGAAGCCGGTGCGTATCGTGGCGATGGCGCGGCTCACCTGGTTCAGGTGGCTGTCGACGGTTCCCATTTGGCGAAGCGTTGCGCCGTGCGGACCGGTGAGCAGACGGTAGAGGATTTCGCGCTCCACGAGCGGGGCCAGGACATCGATGGTTTCGGGGCGATCGAGCAGCTTCACCAATCGGCATGCGGCATCGATCAGGTCAGGATCGCTTGGATAGACGGCAAGCACGGGCAAGTCCTTCTCGGAAGAAACCCGCTGCTCGGTCACAAGCAGGTCGGCAAGTGCCGCGGGGTCGAAGTCGATCTTGCAGCAAAGATATGGCGCGGCCGGACTGGCCTCGAGAACATGGCCGACCAGAGGCAGGTCGACCGAAACAAGAAGATAGCTCGATGCATCATAGACCACGCTCTGGCCGGCCAGCGAGACGCGCTTCGACCCTTGGGCGATTATGCAAAGCGAAGCTTCATAGACGGCCGGCACCGGCGCGCTGGGATGGTCGGCGCGAATGAGCGACAGCCGGGGCACAGCGGTGCCGGACATGTCGGAAACCGGTGCGAACCGCGAGATCAGCTGAGCCAGGTCGGCAATTTTGTTCATGCCGCATAAATCTGCATCGCGCGCAATGTTGCAAGGCTTGGTCGGCTTATTTGGAGGATCGTGCAAACTCTTTGGACGATCACGCTACCGCTCTCCGCCTTCGCGCCACCATTTTTCGACCCGTCACCGCAAGCGAAAAGGAAACGATCATGACGGGACTGAAAGACAAGGTTGTATTGATCACCGGCGCCTCGAGCGGCATCGGCGAAGCCACGGTTCGCGAGCTCGCCTCGGCGGGCGCCAGGCTGTTTATCGGCGCCCGACGCGGCGCGCGTCTGAAGGCGCTGGCCGAGGAAATCGGTGAACGCGTCGCCTGGCGCGAGCTCGACGTAGCGAAGGCCGAGAGCTTCGATGCGTTCGCCGATGCCGCGCACGCCGAATTTGGACGGATCGATGCGCTGGTCAACAATGCCGGCGTTATGCCGCTGTCGCCGCTTGCCGCGCTGAAGCGCGATGAGTGGGCGCGCATGATCAACGTCAACATCTTCGGCGTGCTGAACGGGATCGCGTCGGTGCTGCCGCGCTTCGTCGCGCAGAAGAACGGGCACGTAGTCAACGTGGCGTCCGTCGGCGCGCATCTCGTGCTGCCCACCGCAGCGGTCTACTGCGGCACCAAATATGCGGTATGGGCGATCACCGAAGGCCTGCGCCAGGAGCATGACGATATCCGCGCCACGATCATCTCGCCCGGCGTGACCGCGACCGAACTGGGCGACGACATCAGCGATCCCCAGGTGGCCGCGGCTTTGAAGGAGTGGCGGCAGAAATCACTGACGCCGGACGCCATCGCCCGCGCGATCCGCTTCGCCCTCGAACAGCCCGACGGCGTCGACGTCAACGAAGTGATCGTGCGCCCGACGGCAGCAAATATGTAGACGTTCGTCTGCCAAGATGCCGGTTGTCAGTGAATGACGGGCAGGCCGGCCTGAACGCCGGCCTGCTCCAGCCCTTGAGGTCAAGCAGCCTTGACCTTCAGCTCTTCCTCGCCGCGCACCATCCGGGTCACGCCGGCGAAGTCGAGCTTGCCGGAACCGAGCACCGGCACTTTCGGCACGACGCGCACCTCGGCCGGCACCATCAGGTCCATGGCGCCGTGCGCCTTGGCAAAGGCGAGGAAGTCCGCGCGGGTCGCGCCGGAAGCTTCCGTGATCAGGATGAGCTTCTCGCCCTTGCGCGCGTCCGGCACCGTCGCGACGGCCGCCGGCGAACCTTTCCAGAGCTCGCCGGCCAGCGCCTCGACCGCGGCCAGCGAGATCATCTCGCCGCCGATCTTGGCGAAGCGCTTGGCGCGGCCGCGGATCGAGATGAAGCCCGCGTCGTCGACGGTGACGACATCGCCGGTGTCGTGCCAGCCGTCCTTCACCGGCTCGATCACGCCGGGGTTTTCGGCGCGCAGATAGCCGGCCATGACGTTCGGGCCGCGCACGAAGAGCCGGCCGCCCTCGTCGACGCCGGGCACCGGGTCCAGGCGATACTCCATGCCGGGCATGATTTTTCCGACGCTGCCCGACTTGTTGTACATCGGCGTGTTGATGGCGATCACCGGGGCTGCTTCCGTCACGCCGTAGCCCTCGAGAATGCGCAGGCCGAACTTCTCCATATAGG
>NZ_RZSA01000960.1:0-2446 GCF_003998075.1 Mesorhizobium sp. M2A.F.Ca.ET.037.01.1.1
CAGGGCCTTGGTCACAACGACACCATCGAGGGAGAGACTGAAAGGCGCGACAACAAGCGCCAACGCAGTCAGCGCTTGCAAGACCAGCCTGCAGCCCCTGCGCGTTAAGCGCATCCCGCTCTCCCCACGCCAGCCCTTCAGCCCGTCGGCCGAACTACCCCACCGGCAATGTCGCAGCATAAGCATCCCCAATCAGCCCATGATTAGGAAGTGGCCCACGACCCTTGTCTTGTCCACTCGGACTTATTGCTATTTTTGATAGGACCTAAGTCTTATTTCAACCACCGGATGTGGTCGGAAATTGCCGCGCGCGCATCGATTTCTCCAAGCCGGGCAACGCTTTGGAGCGCGTCGCTCAGAAATGGATTCTGGTGCGCATGACGGCTTCCGTGGAGTCAGGCCGGCGAAGGCGCGGGCCGCCGCGCTGCGACCGCCGTGCCGAAGGCGGCGGCAATGACGGCGGCGATGCCGGCGCATTGCAGAAGGTTGAGCTTCTCTGCCAGAAACAGGAAGCCGGTCAGCGCGGCGCCCGCCGGCTCCAGGCATACAAGCATGCCGTAGACCCTGGCCGGCATGCGGGCCAGCACCAGCATTTCCAGGTAGAAGGGCAGCGCGCTGGAGAACAGGCCGACCACGGCCGCGCCGGCCATGACGTGCGGGTCGGCGAGATGGGCTTCAGCGGCGCTGAAGCCGAAAGGCAGCGCCAGCACCGCGGCGATCGCCATGCCATAGGCGGAGGTGCGCGCACCGAGCTCGGCGCCGGCCTTCTGTGCGAAGATGATGTAGAGCCCCCAGCAGGCGCCGGCCGCCAGCGCCAGCGCCACGCCCAGCGGATCGAGCCCGCGGCTGATCCCGGCGAAAGGCGACAGCAGCGCGATGCCGGCTATCGCCAGCCCCACCCAGACAAGGTCAAGCAGGCGCCTTGAGCCGAGGGTCGCAACGAACAGCGGCCCGGTGAATTCGAGCGCCACGCAGATACCCAGCGGAATGCGCTGGAGCGCGGCATAAAACAGCAGGTTCATGGCGCAGACGGTGATGCCGTAGGCGGCGAGCCAGGGCAGGTTCCTCCGCGAGGGCAGCACCTTCCATGGCCTCAGCACCGCGGCCAGCATCAGCGCGCCGATGGCAAGCCTCAGCATGGTCGTGCCCTCCGGCCCCAGCACCGGGAACAGGCCCTTGGCAAAGGCGGCGCCGATCTGCACCGACAGCATCGAGCCAAGCAGGCCGAACACGGGCACAGCGCCCATTTGCGCCTGCGGTTTTGCAATCGGCGTCGACGTCACTTGCTCTCCGTCCCCTGCCTTGGTCGGGACCGGAGATAAGGCCTTTGCGGCGCCGCCGTCGTGAGGCAGCGGGCAGTGGATGATGGGACAAGGCGGCCTCTTCCTCGGGCGGCAGGCCCGCTGCACCGCACAATAGCTTGAAATTCAAGATGTTTCCGCGGACTCTTCTGTAGAATTTGGCGCCGCGATCGAGCCCTTCTTTCAATATTGCCACCATACCCGCTGCGGTTGCAAGGATAACTCTCCGACATCCATCGCGATTGATACTTTCTGCAGATCAGACCAACTGCCCATGACTTCATAGGACCATTGGATCAACCCGTACGGATATTTCACTGCACAACTATTTTCGGCCCACAATGGGATCACATCTTATTTCAGGATCGTAAGCATTTTGTGTTGCACCGCAACATCCGCCGCGACAATCGTGGAGCGGGGGCATGCCTGTTGGAGGATGCCATTATTGTGACTCGGATGGGCATTCCGCCGGCCGGCAGGGATTGCGCCCCCGGCCACGACGGCAAGCGGCTGGCCCGCGACGGCGGGATTTGCCCGCCCTCTGCCGCGCGGCATTACAGACCTGGCGAACGCAGCTGATGACAAACGCGCGCGACATCCAGCTCGACGCCTTGCGGGGCGTTGCGGTGACGCTGGTGCTCTACTCGCATTTCCTCGCTCCAGGCGGCTCGTCCTTCGTCGGCCATCTCGGGGTCAGGCTGTTCTTCGTGCTTTCCGGCTTCTTGATCACCCGGCTGTTGCTGGACGCGCGTGACACCAGCGCATTCGCCTCCGGGCCGGCGCTGCGTTCCTTCTATGCCAGGCGCATGCTCAGGATATTCCCGCCTTACTTCGCGGTCCTGGCGCTCGCATGGTTCGCCTCGGAACAATCCAGGCCCTCGCTCGCCTGGCATGCGCTCTACCTCTCGAATTTCTGGTACGCGCGGCAGAACGACTGGACGCCCTGGCTGCTCTGCCATTTCTGGAGCCTCAGCATCGAGGAGCAATTCTACCTCGCCTGGCCGCTGATCGTGCTTCTGGCGCCGCGCCGGCGCATCGAGGCGATCGCCATCGGCGTCATCGCGTTCTCGCTCGCCTACCGGTTCTACTGGCCGATCGCCGCCAACCCGGCGCTGGCCCGCGACCTGCTGCCGCCGGCCTCGATG
>NZ_RZSA01000961.1:0-2444 GCF_003998075.1 Mesorhizobium sp. M2A.F.Ca.ET.037.01.1.1
GCGTCGGCAGCATCGCCTCGATCGCGCCGACGCTAGGGCCAGTCATCGGCGGCTGGATCACCGACACGTTGAACTGGCACTGGCTGTTCTACGTCAATGTCATCCCCGGGGCGGTCATCACCGTGCTCGTCGCGCTGCTGGTCAAGATTGACAAGGGTGATCTGTCGTTGCTGAAGGGCGCGGACTATATCGGCATGGCGCTGATGGCGGTCAGCCTTGGCACGGCGGAATATGTGCTGGAGGAAGGCTCGCGCTGGAACTGGTTCGACGACGCCACGATCCGCAACGGCGCCGTCGTCGCCGTGGTCACGCTCATCCTGTTCGTCGTCCGCAGCCTGACCTATTCGCAGCCGGTGGTCGACTTCCGCGCCTTCGGCAACCGCAATTTCGCCATCGGCTGTTTTTTGTCCTTCATCACCGGCATCGGCATCTTCGCCACGATCTATCTTACGCCGCTGTTTCTCGGTTATGTGCGGGGCTACAACGCGTTCGAGACGGGGCTGGCGGTGTTCTCCACCGGCGTTGCCTCGATGGTAGGCGTTCCGGTATACATCTTCCTCGCCAAGCGCTTCGACACGCGCTGGCTGGTGATGTTCGGGCTGGCCTCCTTCGGCGCCTCGATGTGGAGTTTTTCCGCCATCACCAGCCAGTGGGGCTCGGCCGAGCTTCTCCTGCCGCAGATCTTTCGCGGTTTCCCACAGGTCTTCGCCGTCGCGCCCAGCGTCAATCTCGGGCTCGGCAGCCTGCCACCGGAACGGCTGAAATATGCCAGCGGCCTGTTCAACACCATGCGCAATCTGGGTGGCGCGGTCGGCATCGCGATTTGCGGCGCGATCCTCAACAACCGCACCAACTTCCATTTCCTGACGATCGCTTCGCATCTGACGCCGCAGAACGAAGCGGCCATGCGCCTCGTCGACAACGTCGCGCAGCGCTATGGACAGCTGCCCGGCGCCGTCGACGACGGCCATGCCGCGGCGCTGAAGCAGCTCTGGCAGCTCGCTTATCGCGAGGCTTCCACCATGGCCTATGCGGACGCGTTCCTGGTCATCATGGTGGCGTTCGTCATCGCCACGGCGCTGGTGCCGTTCCTGCGCAACGTGACGCCGAAGGCGCCGCCGCCGGATGCGCATTGAGGGGTGCGCGGTTCGCGGCGACGCAGTTTACCGCGACCCCGCCCCAAACCAGCGGATAAAGGCAGCATCCTTGCCGGTGATGTCCTTCACCGCTTTCAGCAACGCCTCGTGCAGGGTTTGCATGGAGCGGTAGTGATCGCATTGCGTCGATATCAACGGGGCCACAATACTGCGATGCAGCTCTCCCGCCGCCATCAGGAACCGCTCAAGCTCCGACTCCGATAATTGCTTTGCCTTGTTGCGACGAACCACCGCGACCTCCTGCGAGAATCGCCCCACCAAGGATTAAATTCCTATACGCGTCGGAAAGTTTCCAGCGACCGCTGGTTGCCTTTTTCGGCCTATTGCCGCCAGCCTACCACTTCACGCTGAAGCCTACCGAGCCGCCGAAGGCATGACTGTCGCCGAAATCCTCCAGGCTGGTGCGCGCCAGCAGCTCGCCATGGACGGAATAGTGATCGTCGGCCCAGCTCAGCGAGCCGCCGACGCCGAGGCCGCCCCAAAGCTGCTGCGGCTTGCTGGTCAGCCTGGTGCCCGAGACGTCGACATCGGTGCCGTCGAGGAAGTCATAATAGAGATTGGCGATGCCATAGACATGTGAGCGGCTGGTCTGGCCCGCGCTGCCCTTCCACTCGCTTTCATAGTCGGCGGAGAGGCCGAGGCGGCCGATCAGGCTGTCGCTGCTGCCGTTGGAGACCAGCGCGCCGTAAGGATCGGTGAAACTGTCGAAGGCGACCGAGGCATAGGAGAGCTGGGCCTGCGGCGTCAGCGACCAGTTGCCATGAAGCGCGATCTTCTGCCCGGCCTCGATGCCGAGGCCGTAGCCGAAGCCGTTGTTGCCGTCGGCGAGCTTCCTGCCGAGCGTCGCGGAGGACAGATCGCTGTCGAACCAGGTGAGCTCGGCCTGGGTGTCGACATAAAAACCGTTCTTGCCGTACCAGGTCAGCGTGCCGCCGAAGCCGTAGCCGGTTGCGTCGATCGAGCCGGTGCCGAAGGACGAGGAGACGTCCGATTTTACCGTGCCGTAGTGGACGGTGAGACCGCCGACCAGCATGCCGGAGGCAGTCTCGGAAAGCAGCATGTCGAGACCAGCCTGCAGCCGCCACAGATCGGCGTCATAATCGGTGCCGGTGGTGCTCGTGCCCGGCTCGAATTCGCTGTGCGAGGCCTCGATGCGCCCCCAGATCGGGTTGCCGCGCTGGGTGCCTGCCGCCGATTGCGCCTCGCCGCCCCACGAGCGGTTGCCGATGCGCTGCTGCAGCGTGCCGAGCTGGGTGAAGCTCTGCAGCACGCCGGCATAGGCCTCGT
>NZ_RZSA01000962.1:0-2442 GCF_003998075.1 Mesorhizobium sp. M2A.F.Ca.ET.037.01.1.1
CATCTGCTCTACGACATCGTGCGCAAGCTTTCCGATGGCGCAGAGGTGATGCTGAAGACGGACGAGGACGGCAACGCGATGACCGTCACCTCCGGCCGTTCCAGCTTCCGCCTGCAGTGCCTGCCGCAATCCGACTTCCCGGAGCTTTCGGCCGGCTCGTTCTCGCATATCTTCCGGCTGGAATCGGCGGCGCTGAAGGGGCTGATCGACAAGACCCAGTTCGCCATCTCGACCGAGGAAACGCGCTACTACCTCAACGGCATCTACCTGCACGCCGTCGAAGTCGGCGGCAAGCTGAAGCTGCGCTCGGTGGCGACCGACGGACATCGCCTGGCGCGCGCCGAGATCGACGCGCCGGCAGGTTCAGAAGGCATGCCGGGCATCATCATTCCGCGCAAGACGGTGAGCGAGCTGCAGAAGCTGGTCGACGACCCCGATGTCGCGGTGACGACGGAACTGTCTGACACCAAGATCCGCTTCACCATCGGCAGCGTCGTTTTGACATCGAAGCTGATCGACGGCACCTTCCCCGACTACCAGCGCGTGATCCCGACCGGCAACGACAAGAAGCTGATCATCGATCGCCAGAGCTTCGCCGCCGCGGTCGATCGCGTCTCGACCATTTCCTCCGAACGCGGCCGGGCCGTGAAGCTGTCGATCAATGACGGCCAGCTCACGCTCGCGGTCAACAATCCGGATTCGGGCAGTGCCACCGAGGAACTGGCGGCCGACTATTCGTCGGATCCGATCGAGATCGGCTTCAACGCCAAGTACCTGCTCGACGTCGCGGCCCAGCTCACCGGGTCGGAGGCCAAGTTCATGCTGGCCGACGCCGGCTCGCCGACGCTGATCCATGACATGGCCGACGAAACCGCGCTCTATGTGCTGATGCCGATGCGGGTCTAGGTCTCTTTGTCGACGCAATTCCGGACGGAAACCCGCAGTGCACTTTTCCTGGAATTGCGCTTTTGTCTGTCGCAATTCCCGACGGAAAACCGCAGTGCACTTTTCCTGGAATTGCGCTTTTGTCTGTCGCAATTCCGGACGGAAAACCGCAGTGCACTTTTCCTGGAATTGCTTAGCGGACCTGATGTGTCGCCGTGACCGCGGATGCGAAACAGCTTCGGCAGCAAAGCTACATAAGTAAGTTAACGCTTACGAATTTCCGCAACTATGCGGCGCTTTCGCTGGAACTTGCCCCTGGCGCGGTGGTGCTGTCCGGCGACAATGGTGCCGGCAAGACCAATCTCCTGGAAGCGATCTCGTTCCTGACGCCTGGCCGGGGCCTGCGCCGCGCGCCCTATGCGGATGTGGCGCGCGAAGGCGGCGACGGTGGCTTCGCCTTGCATGCGCGCATCGAGGGGCCGGAGGGCCAGGTCGAGATCGGCACCGGCATTTCCGGCGGCGACACCGCCGGCGAAGGCGGCAGGAAGGTGCGGATCAACGGCGCGCCGGCGCGATCGGCCGAGGATATGCTCGAATGGCTGCGGGTCGTCTGGCTGACGCCGGCGATGGACGGCCTGTTTCCCGGGCCGGCGGCGGACCGCCGCCGCTTCCTCGACCGGCTGGTGCTGGCGATCGACCCCGGCCATGGCCAGCGCGCGCTCGACTATGAGAAAGCCATGCGCGGCCGTAACCGCCTGCTTACAGAAGGCTCCCGCGACGACGCCTGGTTCGACGCGATCGAGACGCAGATGGCCGAAACCGGCGTGGCGATCGCCGCGGCGCGGGCCGAGTTGGTGCGGCTGCTTGCCGCCATGATCGACAGATTGCCCGGCAGCGGGCCGTTTCCGCAGGCCGATATCAGCCTCGCCGGCGATCTTGAAAGCGCGCTCGGCAGCGCGCCTGCGGTCGATGTCGAGGAACGCTATCGCGCGGCACTCGCCAATGGCCGGGAGCGCGACCGCGCCGCCGGCCGGACGCTGGACGGCCCGCACCGCTCCGACCTGGTGGTGCGGCATCGGCCCAAGTCGATGCCGGCGGAACTGTGCTCGACCGGCGAGCAGAAGGCGCTGCTGGTCGGCATCGTGCTGTCGCATGCCAGGCTGACCGGCGAGATGTCGGGCCTGACGCCGATCCTGCTGCTGGACGAGATCGCCGCGCATCTCGATGCAGGCCGGCGCGCGGCGCTGTTCTCGATCCTCGAGGAGCTCAACTGCCAAGCCTTCATGACGGGCACGGATGCCGCCCTGTTCTCGAGCCTTGAAGGCCGGGCGCAGTTCCTGACGGTCGATCATGGCAGCGTCGAGCCGACCGGCTAGCCCGTGAAGAAGCTATTTCGGCGCTGTGCCACCAGGCGTTGCCTTGCGTCGTGCGAAACCTTTTCCTCGTCATGTGGACCACAAGGTTTGCCTTGCGCTTACTGACAAGGCTCTGCGCCATCGATAAAGTCCAGCCATGACCGATGCCGCCCTCACTGACGAAGAGCTCGAACGCTACGCC
>NZ_RZSA01000963.1:0-2439 GCF_003998075.1 Mesorhizobium sp. M2A.F.Ca.ET.037.01.1.1
CTACGAGACGGTGCTGCAGGCATATCGCGCGTCGGCCGATCGCGTCGCTTCGGCGCGGGTTTTGCGCAAGATCGGTCGGCTGCTCTGGGACGTCGGCAAGCGGGACAACGCGGAATCGCGCTACGCCGAAGCGGCAGCGCTGCTCGATGGCGCCGATGCCCCGGTCGAGCAGGCGCATCTCTGGCAAGAACGTGGCCGACAGGCGTTCCGCAGCGGAGGCAACGCTCTCGCGGCAAAATGGGCGGACGCGGCGCTGGATTGTGTACGCACGCTGACAACCGAACATGTCTCCGAGGTAGGGCGTGATGCCACTCTTGTGACTGCCGAGGCGCTCAATACGAAGGCTGTCGCGTTGGCACGCCTTGGACGAGACCGCGAAGCCGTTGGCCAGGTCGAGCGCAGCATCGAATTGGCCGAAGCCGCCGGTCTAATGGGCACGGCTTGCCGCGGCTACACCAATCTCGGCGTGCTTTACACGACCATCGACCCGGCAAAGGCGATGGAGGTCTGTCGGCGCGGTCTTGAGGTGGCGCGCCGTATTGGTGATTTGGGATACCAGGCGCGCCTCCTCGCCAATCTGGCGGTCGCTTGCTGTACTTTCACGGATCGCTGTCCGACGGAGGGCGTGCCGGCCGCCGAGAAGGCCATCGAGATCGACCGGGCGCTCGACCAGCGCGAGCACCTGTCCGTACCGTTGATAGTGCTTGGGCAGATCCACCAGTGCAACGGCCGTCCGGAACTCGCGATTGGCTTATTCCACGAAGCGCTGGACGTAGCTCGCGAAACGGGCGAGCCGCAACTGCTGTTTCCGTGCTATGATGGTCTCGCAACGCTCAATCTCGACCTCGACAATCTGGCCGAGGCCGAACGCTACTTTTCCCTGGCGCAGGGTATATGCGCCCAGCACGGGCTCGACCCGGAAGGGCTTGTGGTGCTGCCTTTTCTCGACTAGCCGGGTTGGAGGTTGGCAATGTCAGCGCGCATTGACTTGATACCGCTTCAACCAGGCGATCGTGCGCCGAACGTGGTACTCGACGCTATAACCCAGGAAGGCAAGATCGCGCTCGACGATTTTCGCGGACAAAAACCGGTCTTGGTCGGCCTTTTCCGAGGTCTGCATTGCGCGTTCTGCCGGCGCCATATCGCCGCCCAGGCGCGGCTTGATCCGGAGCTGCGCGAAAAGGGCGTGGGAAGCCTGACGGTGGTCAACACGCCGATCGAGCGGGCACGTCTCTATTTCCGTTACCACCCGATGCCGAATCTGCTTGCGGCTTCCGACCCCGAACGCGCTTCGCATCGTGCCTTTGGACTGCCCAATCTCGAATTCACCCAAGACGAGACCAACTGGCCGTACAAGGTCTCGATGGCAGCGGCAAAGGATATGCGGGTCAACATACCAGGCGAGTTGCCCGGTCCCATGGATCCTTTTGCGGCCAGCGAGTTTCTCGACAATAAAGACCACTACGAAGTGACCGAAGCCGACGAGCAGATGATGGCGACGGGACACGGACAACTGATCGGCCAGTTCCTACTGGACCGGCAGGGGATCGTCCGCTGGAGCTTCACGGAAGTTCCGGAGGGTGGGCGATACATGTTCGCGGCACCAAGCCCGCGGGAGCTGATGTCAGCCGTGTCCCAAGTCGCCCAATAGACTTGCGAACGAGGCAGTCGGGCGGGACACCAAACAAAAAGCGGAAGCAATTTGTTCATTCGAGCGCGGCCTCGAGAACGGCAACAAAGTCATCGAGCGAGCGATCCCCGCGAATCTCGATGCGCGGAAGATCGATGGGATCGCAGTCGAGGTGCGCCGGCCCGTGTTTGCCGCCGAAGCCGATCCGATAGCCGCACTCTCTGGCCAACCGGCCAAGCCGTCGGTCGGTGACGGAGTAGGGTGCCGCGAACGCCGTGGTTGTGCGACCGGTCCACCGTTCGACGAACATACGAGAACGCAGGAGTTCGGCGGCAAGGTCAGAGCTCGACAGACCGTCGATCGCGCGATGCGTCGCCAGATGGCTTCCGAACAACGCACCTTCGCTGGCGAGGCTTCGCACCGTCGCGGCGTCCATAAGCGGCGTCGGCGGGCCGCTGTCGGCGTCCCATCTTGCACTTTCACCCACCAAGTCCGTCACCAGGAACACCTCTGCCGTCAAGTCGTTCGCGCGCAAGATCGGCCAGGCATGGTCGGCAAAGTTCTGGAAGCCGTCATCGAAGGTGATGAGCACCGGGCGGCCAACAAAGGGCTGGCGGTTGGCGATGGACTGTTCCAACTGCTCGGACCCAATCGCGTGAAAGCCATTGGCGCGCAGCCATGCCATCTGACTGGCGAACGCGGCGGGCGTGAGCCGAAAACGGGCAAGCCCGGCCGGACCATCATCGGCGACGCTGTGATACATGAGGACTGGGATATGCGGCCGCCGCTCGCTGCGGGCGACGTCGCGG
>NZ_RZSA01000964.1:0-2438 GCF_003998075.1 Mesorhizobium sp. M2A.F.Ca.ET.037.01.1.1
GCCCTGCACCCCCCTGGAATCGCCCTCGGGCCTGACCCTTTGGCTGCGTTCGGCACGCGATTGGCTGCGCCAGGCCCGCGTCGCCGCCACCTTGCCTGGGGAATCCGTCGAAGACCTTTCCGACCGCGACCTGCGCGACGTCGGCAGCCGGCGTCGCGACATCGCAAAGGCATTGGACCGCGAGTTCCGAGAGATCGGACTGCTGGGGACAGGTTGGCAGCGTCGTCGCTAAGGCAGTAAGGGAGTAGGGCAGTAGCGAAAAGAACCGCCTACTGCCCTACTGCCTACCTCACCACCTTCACCACCGTCCTGTCCGACAGCAACGGCAGCAGCCTTGCCATGGTCCGCGCCGTCACCGCCACGCAGCCCTGGGTCGGCGTGAAGCCCGGCCGGGCCAGATGGAAGAAGATCGCGCTGCCGCGCCCGCGCAAGCGCGGCGCGATGTTCCAGTCGAGCACCAGGCAGACATCGTAGAGCCGGTCGTCGCGCTTCATCCGCTCATGGCTCGCGCCATAGGGGATCTTCACCGGACGGTTGTAGTTGCGGTCGTCCGGCACCTCGCACCAGCCGAGATCCGGACCGATCGGCGCCATCGGCAGCCTCGTCCTGCGCCCGCCCGCGAAATGATCGCCCCGGAAATAGCCCGACAGGATGCGCATCGACGCCAGCGGCGTCGCGCCGTCCCCTTCATGCTTGTTGGCGGTGATGCCGCTGCGCCCCAGGGCGCAGGGAAACACCGTTTTGCCGGCTTGCAGGAAACCTTGCGCGGGGTTGCCGGGGCGGGCACGCACCACCAAAACGCGCAAGCCTTTCGGCAAAAATGCGCCCGCCTCATTGCGCGCGCGTTTTTTCTTGTATGATCGGGTCACGGAACAAATCACTGTGATCGGCTGTTGCGCCGGTGAGCTTCCGCATAAATGGGGGGAGGTCAACTGAATATTCTTTTTAAAACAACGGATTGATATCCATGACATCACGCACCATCCTGATCGTCGATGACGACGACGACCTGCGCGCCACCCTGGTCGAGCAGCTGGCGCTCTACGAGGAATTCGACGTCCAGCAGGAATCGACCGCCGCAAAAGGCGTTGCCGCTGCGCGCGGCGGCGTCGTCGACCTTCTCATCATGGATGTCGGCCTGCCCGATATGGACGGCCGCGAGGCGGTGAAGATCCTGCGCAAGGGCGGCTACAAGGCGCCGATCATCATGCTGACCGGCCACGACACCGATTCCGACACGATTCTGGGTCTCGAGGCCGGCGCCAACGATTATGTGACCAAGCCCTTCCGCTTCGCCGTCCTGTTGGCCCGCATCCGCGCCCAGCTTCGCCAGCATGAGCAGAGCGAGGACGCCACCTTCTCGGTCGGACCCTACACGTTCAAGCCCAGCCAGAAGCTCTTGATCGATCCGCGCGGCGCCAAGGTGCGGCTGACCGAGAAGGAAGCCTCGATCATCAAATATCTCTACCGCGCCGACCAGAAGGTGGTAACGCGCGACGTGCTGCTGGAAGAGGTCTGGGGCTACAATTCCGGCGTCACCACGCACACGCTGGAGACCCATGTCTACCGGTTGCGCCAGAAGATCGAGCGCGATCCTTCCAATGCCGAAATTCTTGTGACAGAAAGCGGCGGCTACAAGCTGGTTCCTTAAACATTTCATGATCTAAGCAATTCCAGGAAAAGTACGAAACGGCTGGGCTTGGCGGCTTCGCCGTAGCCTTCCGTCCGGAATTGAGCCAAAAGAGATGAGAGCGGTCGGGCGGGACCGCTTCGGGTAGATCCTGATGCTGGAGGGTGATGGATCGGCTCGTTGCACGCATCGCACGATGCATGGTGGAGCGCTTCTCGCGCGCCCAGGAGGGCGCGCCGCTCCAAAGGAGGGACTGGACTGACCGCTCGGGGACACAGCTAGGATGGCGCTGGATGACGACATCCGCATCCTGTCCGGTGTGAAGCTTTTCCAGGGCTTCACCCAGGAACAGTTGCGCCTGCTCGCCTTCGGCGCCGAGACCACCATGCTGCAGGCCGACCATAAGCTCTACCGCGAGGATGATGTTGCTGATTCTGCCTACATCGTGGTCAGCGGCCTGATCACGCTCTATCGGGAGCTAGGGGGCGAACGCGTCCCGATCGGCACCGCGGGTCCGGGCACTATGCTGAGCGAACTGGCGCTGATAGCCGACACCAACCGGCTGACCAGCGCCTCCGCAGCGGTCGACTCTGAAGTGATCCGATTGAGCCGCAAGATGTTCCACCGAATCCTGGAAGAATATCCGGAGATCGCGGTGCTGTTGCATGAGCGCATCCTGGAGGAATTCCAGCAGATGATCGCCCGCATCGAGGAACTGGCGCCGCGTTTTACGGGGTAGGCGCCGCCGAAAGGCTGGCTGAGATTCAGGTCAGGCCGAGTCGAAAATGGTGGCTTCCGAGAACCGGAG